>JAJCYO010000162.1 GCA_029262875.1 Flavobacteriales bacterium | reverse complement strand
GACGATAGAGGAGAGGAATCAATTAATGCATTAGATGATGATTTCTTTTTTGGTTTAAGGGTAGCTTTAAATGATAAACAAAGTACTGATTTCTTAGGTGGTGTTAATTTGGACAGAAAAAAAGGAACCTTAACTTATTTTGCCGAAGCAAATAGAAGGTTAGGTGATTCCTGGAAAATTAGCTTTAAGCTTTTAGGGTTTGATAATATTGATGAAACCGACTTTTTATACCTTCTGAGAAAAGATGGTTATCTGGAGTTTTCTTTGGCTAAATATTTTTAAAAGGAGATTCGCAAAATGAAAAATCAAATCAAAGAAATTCGAAAATTAAGTTGGATGGATAGTCGAGGATTCATGCAAAGCAATTTTCATAGAGATGCTTTTAGCAATAAGTTAACCGTTCAAGAAGCACAGGATTATATTGACACACTTCATCAGCTTTGTGGAGGTAAACCAACCCCTTTTTTAATAGATTGTCGGAATGTTTTTGACAATATGGAAGAAGGGATTAAACAAGTTCTTCTTGAAAACACTAAATTGAATAAAATAAGAAAAGCTGAAGCTTTTATTGTAGACTCTCTCAGCATGAGACTGAAATTAAATTTCTATTCTCGTGTTCACAAACCTCATTGTCCAATAAAAATTTTTAGTAATGAATCGGATGCTATTGAATGGCTTTTAAATTTTAATGATTAAATTTTCTTGTGCATCATAAAAACTATCCTATTAACTTAACACTGTTAATTCTTTATCTACTAACAATTCAATAAGCTCTTAATACAAATTACTTTTATGCCATTATAAAAGGAATACATTATTAATGACAAAGAAGATTCTTTTAGGGTTATTTATTTTATTGATGGGAGCAGTAAGCATTATTGCTTACAATTTTTACAAAAATGTGAAACAGCCCATTAGTAAAACTGCATTTGAAGCTATTCCACAAAATGCTGCATTAATTATTAAAGAAAATAGTTTTAATGCACTCTATACTAAAATGGCAACTACCAATATTATTTGGGAAGAGCTCATTACCAATACAGCAACAGCAAAAAAAGCTAACCATCAAATTCACTATTTAGACTCATTGCTATCCGGTCCTTTCAAACCATTGTTTATCAATCAAACAATTTTAGGTTCTTTACATCTTTCTGGGGCCAACGATTATGACTTCATTTTTTACATTCCTCTGAGTGAGGATATAACCGAAGAAAAATTAGTTCAAAAAATTAAAAATGTAACTCGAAAAAATCCTGAAACAAGAGATTATGATGGCGTTGCTATTCACACATTACCGACAAATACAACAGCTAAAATCTCATTAGTTGTTTACAAAAACACATTAGCGTTTAGCTACAGTACTATTTTAATTGAAGATGTTATTAGACAGTTAAATGCAGAAAACAGTTTATTAGATAACCCTAAATTTTCAAAAGTAATTGCTAATAGCGGTCAGTCGGAAGATGGGAATCTATTCATAAACAATAAGTATTTTTCAAAAATTGTGAATCAATATTTGAATAAATCTGCAAAAAAATACAGTGATAAATTTGAAAACTATACGGGCTGGACTGAACTCGATATTAATCTTAAACCTAATTCATTAAGCTTTAATGGGTTTAGTTTTTCAGATGAAAAAGACAACCATTCACTTTCTCTTTTCAAAGATCAAAAACCTCAAAACATCGATATGATATCGATTATTCCCTTTAATACTGCTTTCATGTATCATTATGGTTTAAGCAATTCAAAACTTTTTTTTGAGAACAGAAAACTATCTCTAAAAAACACCAACCAGTTCTTTAACTATCAGAAATACTTGGATGAACAAACTGAAAAATATGGCATTGATTTAGAAGAAGAATTACTAACTAACATAGGAAATGAAGTTGCTTTTGTTATTACAGAATCATTAACAGATGATTTTTCCAATAATAAATTTGTTGTTGTCCATTCCAATGAAATGACTAAAACAAAAGAGAATTTGTTGAGTATTGCAAGAAAGGTAAATCAAGAACCTTTTGAAATTATTTCTTTTAATGATTATGAAATCAACAAGATTGATTTAAAAAACATGTTCGGAAATTTATTGGGAAAACCTTTTGTAAATCTTGAGAATCATTTTTACACTGTTATTGATGATTATGTGGTATTTGGAAATACCGAAAGTGGATTAAAAACTTTTATTACTAATGCCATGAATGAGAAAACACTAAGTAACAATGAAAACTTTAAGGCATTTAACGACAACCTATCTTCGAATAGTAATATTTTTATTTACAATAATATTGCTCGATCAATTAACTTATACAAGCAATATTGCAAAGAGGAGTACATTATAGTAATAGATGATAAAATAGAAGTATTTCGAAAGTTTGAAGCAATTGCTTTTCAAATAAGCACAGAAAAAAATGGACTCTATTATAATAATATTCACCTGAAGTATAACCCAGTTTACAAGCAGGAAACTGCTTCATTATGGGAATTAATGTTGGATACCAATATTAGCTCTATCCCACATATTGTTGTCAATCATAAAACAAAATCAAAAGAAATTTTTGTCCAAGATGATGCCAATAAAATTTATCTAATAAGTAACATCGGAAAAGTAATTTGGACCAAGCAATTACAAGAACCAATTATTGGAAAAGTGCACCAAATAGATGTTTATAAAAACAATAAATTACAGCTGCTTTTCAATACCAAATCTAAACTCTATCTAATTGATAGGAATGGTAATGATGTAGAAAGTTACCCTATAAAATTACCAAGTGATGCAACTAATGGTGTAACTCCTTTAGACTATTCTCACACAAGAGATTACCGTTTAATCATCGGTTGTAATAATAATGTTGTCTACAATTATGACATAAAAGGGGCTCAAGTTAATGGCTGGGAGTATACTGCTTTGGAAAGTCCTGCCAATGGTAATGTTTGGCACTTTGCGCTTGGCGGAAAGGATTATATTGTTATCCCGTTAAGAAATGGAGACATAAAAGTAATACAACGAAATGGTAAAGATCGCATACAACTCACAAATAAAATTCCAGCAAATAATAATCAGGTATATTTAAAAGTTGGAAGTGATTTAAGTAAAACCTATATAGCTACAGCCGACACTTTAGGAAATATTACTAAACTTTATCTAAATGATAAAAAAGAAATTGTTCCTTTTGAAAATATACAACAAAATGCTTCCTTTACCTCTTTCGATTACAACAATAACAACTCTAATGACTATATCTTTAGTTGGGGTAACAGGATAAAAATAATGGACTCCGATAAAAAAGAGATTTATAATTCCGAGTTTCAGTCTGACATAACACAAATACCCATTTTTTTTAAAATGCCTGATAAAACCACCCGAATGGGATTAGTTGCTGACAAACAAATTTATTTAATAAATGAAAAAGGAGAAATTGAAGATGGTTTTCCATTAGCTGGATCTACGCTATTTAATGTTGCTGATATTAATAATGACAATACTACCAATCTTGTTGTGGCTCACAACAAATTAATCTACACCTATAATTTAAAGTAAATTACACTTATTTAACGTTTTAGTTCCATGCTTCTGTAATAAGAAGGCAATTATTGTGTTTTTTTGTTACTGATTTTGAATTGACAACAAATGAACTCTTTTTTTGCTTTATTAAAACCCCTTTTTCTGCTTACTCTATTCATTTATTCTTCTTCTTACTTTGCTCAAATAAAGAAAGAAAATAAATTATTAATTGGCCGATTAGCGCTCTCAGAACACGAATATAAAAGTGCCATAGAGAAATTTAACTATGTTATTAAAAATGAGCCTCCAAACTATGAACCCTATTATTATAGGGGAATAGCAAAATTAGAACTTGGTGATATTGTTGGTGCGGAGCTCGACTTTACAGAGGCAATAAAACTTAAACCTCGAAACATAAATGGCTATATAGTTAGAGCCTCCACGAGAGATCGTTTGTTAAACTACAAAGGTGCATTTGAAGATTTTGAAAGTGCTTTAGCAATTGATTCTACTAATTCTGATATCTATTTAAATAGAGCCATTACTTATAATTATATTCAAGATTACACAAATGCTATTCGTGATTGCGAAAAAGCTTTACGCTATCATAACAAAAAAGAATTGGTTTATGTGATTAGAGGAATGTCAGAGTTAGGATTGAAAAATTATTATAAGGCCATCAATGATTTTAATATTATTATAAAGAGTAACCCTAGAAAAGCCAATACATACGTAAGAAGGGCAACCTCTTATTACTACTTATCTCATTACGATTCGGCACTTACTGACATCAACCATGCTCTACGCTTAGATGATAAAAGTAGTTATGCCTATTTTCAACGTGCAATGGTTTACAATAAAATCGAACATAAAGATGATGCACTTAAAGATTTAAATAAGGTATTAGAATTTTCTCCTAATTCTACCTCAGCTTATTATAACAGGGCATTGATTTATTCTGATAAACAAGAATATAAAAAAGCATTAGCTGATTATGATAAAGTAATTCTTCTCAGCTCAAAAAATATTCTTGCCTATTACAATAGAGCAATCATCTACCAGCAATTAAAAAAAATAAAATTAGCCAGAAAAGATGTGGAAAAAGTAATTGGAATTTATCCTGATTTTGTAGATGCCTATAAACTTAGGTCTTCATTAAAACAACAGGTTGGTGACTATAAAGGGGCACAACAAGACAAACAAACTGCAGAAATAATCAACGATACCAAGCTGAATATTACTGATAGTTTAAAAAGACATGAAGAACTTAATATTGCTAAAGTAACTTCATTTAGTGGCAACAGCAATAATAAAAATATCGAGCAAATCTCCAGTAATGAGATAAAGCTAGTAAGCCCCTACTACATTAGCCTATTGGCATCCACTAAACATAAGCGTATTGTTGACTCGTGGAACAAAAAGAATAAATCTTTTTCTGCTTATTTTCTTCTAAATGCCGATAATAATGAGATAAGTGAAATACTTAAAAAAGAAAAATTGGACGGACTCAACGAAAAAATACTGTTAGACTATAGAAATGGAGAGTTATATTTAAAAAGAGCCATTGTACATGCCTCAATGGGAATTTACGATAAAGCAATTTTGGATTTTAACAAGTCATTGCACTTAGATGCCGATAATTATATGGCCTATTTCGGAAAAGCTAACATGTTATATGAAACCATTAACCGAGTGGAATCGAGTACGTACACCATAGAAATGGTTATTAAAGATTATGACAAATGTATTGAACTAAATCCCAATTTTGCCTATGCTTATTTTAACCGTGCCTACCTAAAATTCCAAAACGAAAATTACATTGGTGCTATTGAAGATTATAGTGAAGCCATTAAACAATCTCCTTCTTTTGCTGAGGCCTATCTCAATCGAGCGCTAATATTATTAATCTTAGAGAATAACGAACAAGCCTGTAAAGATTTAGGGAAAGCGGGTGAATTAGGGATAACAAAGGGGTATTCTTTAATCTCTAAATACTGTAACAAATAACTTAATCTGGTAAATTAAATTCAAAACTAAAAGAGGTGCCTTTTTCAGTATTTACCACTAATTCTCCGTGAATTTGTAGCACCAAAATTTGAACTAAGTTTAAACCTAAAGTATCTAAATTATCTATATCAAAATCCTTAGGTAGTCCAATCCCGTTATCTTTGTATTCAACCTCAACTCTGTTTTCTGTTTTTCTTATTATTATTTCGATGGTATTACCCTCTTTTTCTTTAAACGCATATTTGATTGAATTCGTTAGTAATTCATTAAATATCAACCCTAAAGGAATTGCCGTTTCAATGTCTAAATAAACTTTCTCAATCTTTATGATGGAAGCAAAATCGACTTCTGCATCAAAACTATCGTTCAAATGCATGATAAGCTGAGAAATATACTCGTCCATTTTAATCTGAGTCAAATCTTTAGATTGATATAATTTCTCATGAACCAAAGCCATAGACCCAACTCTATCCTTAGCCTCCCCAAGTGCTTTTTGAACGGCCTCATTATCAGTATTGTTGGCATGCAAATTCAACAAGCTAGATATTACCTGGAAGTTATTTTTTACTCTATGATGAACCTCCTTAAATAGCACTTCTTTCTCGTCCAACGATTTTTTTAGGATGAGATTACTTTTTGTTCGCTGCTTAAAAATAAAATAGAAAAAGATAATCAATCCTAAACTCAGTAACAGCCCCACAATAAGGCTAATAATTGTAATGTTCTTTATCTTTTTTTCGGCTTGATTTTTAGCCAATTTCTCCGTATTTAATTCTTCTTTTTTAGATAGGTTTTGAATAGTCAATTGTTTCGCTTCATCTTCGTATTGAGCCTGTAACTTTTGAATGTTCTTAATGCTCTCTTCACTCATCATACTATCTTTAGCTGCTATATAGAGCTTATAATATTTAAATGCTTGTGAGGTATTGTGCTGCATCTCATAAGTCTCATACATTCTTTGATAACAATCGCGTAATTGGGTTGTCGCATTGATCTGTTTAGCTATCTTTTCACTCTGTTTCAACAACTTAAAACAAGTCGTATAATCTCCCGTTTCTCTATATACTGTTCCTAAATTTATTAAACTCATAGCCATTCCAAATTGGTCTCCAATTTTTTCCTTTATAAGAATAGATTCTTCATAAAAATGTAATGCCTTAGGATAGTTTTTTTGAAGTTCATAAGTGAGTCCAATATTGTTTAATGACATGGCCAATCCATGTAAGTCTTCAATCTCTCTTTTTATTCCTATAGATTCAGAATAATAATCCAACGCTTTTCCATACTTCTTATTATTATGGTGTAACAGACCAATGTTGTTTAGCGTCATGGCTATTCCATGTTGATCATCAACTTCTTTTTTAATTTCAAGCGATTTATTATAGTACTCCAACGATTTATCAAAATTATTTAGATCCTTGTAAACATTACCTAAGTTATTCAAAGTCATGGCAATACTTTTTTTATCACCCAATTTTTCCTTTATTCTTAAAGATTGTATGTAAAGCTGAAGTGCCTTATAAAGCTTACCCTGATCATAGTATACAACCCCAATTCCATTATAGCATGTTGCCATTCCTTGCTTGTTTCTAATCTTAGAATAATAAGAAAGTGATTGATTTAAGTTAGATTCACTTTTAGCTAAGTCACCATGATAATAGTATGAAATGGCAAGTAGGTTATACGATTTCGCTAATAAAATTGTATGTTCTATTGTGTCAGCTAATTCAATAGCAAGTTTTGAATATTTTATTGCAGAATCAGGAGTTGAATAATTTATTTTAATGTAATGATGTAAGCCGATGATTTTATCTGTATCATGCTTCCCATCATGATATACTGCCAGGAGTGAGTCGTTCTTTTCTTGAGCAAAAACAACATTACCAAATAATAAAACTCCACTTAATATGGCTAAAAGAACTTTTTGCACTTAATAAATATACGTATATAACTGAAAACAAAAAACATAGACATAAAAAAACCTCCAACAAATGTTGGAGGTTTTTTTTATTTTTTTAGAAGAATTAAGCTTTTTCTTTCGTCTCTACTTTCTTTTTTCTTGTAACTCTCCTTTTTGGTTTCTTTTCTTCTTCTGTAGGCTCTACATAATTAGGGTCAAATGTAGCATCAACTAAAATTCTTCCACAATGCTCACATACCAATACTTTTTTATGGTTTTTAATATCCATTTGCCTCTGCGGTGGTATCTTATTAAAGCATCCTCCACAAGAGTCTCTTTGGATCGTTACAACTGCTAACCCATTTCTTGCATTTCCTCTAATTCTTGTGTAAGCCTTAATCAATCTATCATCTATAACCTTTCCGGCTTTAACAGACTTCTTTTGTAATTTCTCTTCTTCAGCTTGAGTTTCCCCAGTAATTTCTTTTAACTCTTTTTGCTTATTCTTTAAATCAACTTTTCTCCCATCTAAATATTCTTTGGCTTCATCCACTTTTTCTTTCTTAGAAGTTAATTGAAATTCACCTTCTTTAATTCTCTTCTCTGCTAACTCAATTTCTAAATTCTGAAATTCTACTTCTTTCGTAATTGCATCAAACTCTCTGTTATTTCTAACTTTGTTTTGTTGCTCTTCGTATTTCTTAATCAAGTTGTTAGAATCCTTAATACCATTCTTCTTGTTAGAGATTTCAGTAGTAAGGTCCTCTATTTCATTGGTTAATTTTTCTAACCTAAGTGTTAACCCTTCAACTTCATCTTCTAAATCTTGAACTTCTAAAGGAAGCTCTCCTCTTATTGTACGTATTTTATCTATAGTTGAATCAATAACTTGTAAATCATACAACGCTTTTAATCTCTCTTCTATTGTTGCTTCTTGTTTAGCCATTTTATAGGTAATTTACTGGGTTTGTATTATTTTCTGTTAAACGAACTGCGAAATTAGGAATTTTTTCATTAAGAATCTCATAAATTAGCTCACTTGTGTATTGCTCGCTTTCATAATGTCCTACATCAGCAATGATTATCTTGTTATCCGCATCAAAAAATTGATGGTATTTGAAATCTCCTGTAATAAAAACATCTGCTTCAGCGGCAATAGCATCATTAAGCAAAAAGCTTCCTGAACCTCCACAAATAGCAACTTTTTTTATCTTTTTACCACTTAATTCAGTGTATCGGATACAGTCCGTATCTAAGTCTTTTTTTAACCGATTTAGAAAGTCCTTTTCATCTTCCTCAACTTCTAACTCCCCAACTACTCCACTTCCAACATCTTGGCTCTTATTTTCTAATTGGTAAACATCATAAGCAACTTCCTCATACGGATGAGCCGCTATCATATTCTCAATTACTGTTGTTACTTTATAAGACGGCACAACTGTTTCAATTCTTGTTTCATTTTCTTGATGAAACTGGCCAATTGCTCCAACATAAGGAGTTGTTCCTTCTTTACCTTTAAAAGTTCCTACGCCTTCCATATTGTAGCTACATTCATCATAATCACCAACATCACCCGCTCCAGCATCAAACATTGCTTGTCTAACCACCTCTACCTTATTGGTTGGACAATAAGTCACCACTTTACTCAGCAAGCTTTTCTTTTGCTGAAGAATTTGACAATTTTTTATGCCAATTTTCTCAGCAATCTTAAAGCTCACTCCGTTTTTAACATTATCCAAATTGGTATGAGCAGCATAAATGCTAATATTATTTCGGATTGCTTTAATAACAGTTCGTTCGATATAGTTTTTTCCATTCAATTGTTTTAATCCACTAAAAACAATAGGGTGATGAGCAATAACCATGTTGCAATTATTCGCTATAGCTTCATCCAATACGGCCTCAACGCAATCCAAACAAATTAAAATACTGGTTACTTCATCATTGGCGTTACCCACAATTAAACCAGCATTATCATACGATTCCTGGTAAGATAATGGAGCGAAGTCCTCAATAATAGTTGTAATGTCTTTTACTTTCATAATTTAAAGGTTATAAAGATATGATTATTGAAACTTCAGTCCCTGCTACTTCATTATTTTTATTGTAAATCTGGTAAGGTCCTTTTATTGCGCAATCTTTATTTGATATTTTACTAATCAAATTTATTCTACCTTTAGTTAATTCCATCCCTTTAGAATCGTGGTGTTGCTTTTTATCTTTTTTACCTTCTATGCTTTTATCAATTCCGATACCATCATCTGCAATGGTAATAATAAGTTTATCTTCCTTTTTAACTGCCTCAATCACAATATTACCAGATCTATTTGAAGGTAATATTCCATGCCATATTGAATTTTCAATAAACGGCTGTAATAACATTGATGGTATTTTGATACTTTGAGGCTCTATTATATTGTCCACACTGATACTGTACTCAAATTTATCTTGAAACCTCATCTGCTCTAATTTTAAATATAAATCTATTCTTTCTATCTCATCGTCAAGGTAAATTTCGTTTACCAAAGAACTGTCTAAATTCTTTCTCACCAATTTGGCAAAACTGGATAAATAACGATTGGCAGAAATTTTATCTTGTCTATTAATATAATATTGTATAGAATTAAGTGCATTAAATATAAAGTGCCTATTCATACTCGAATTTAATGCTTGCTGTTCCAATTTGAGCATTTTCGACTTATCAATAATTAATTGGGTTGCTCTTTTTCCTTGTTCAATTTTCTTTCTTCGCATAACAATCAACCATACAATAGCAGTTACAGAAAAAATACAAAGCATGTAAAACCACCAAGTAAACCATATGGGTGGTTTTATTTTAAAGGAAAATCGAACAGGTTTGGTCCAATGTTTCAAATCTGTTGTCGCAGATAATTTAAAGGTAAAATCGCCAAATGGAATATTGGAGTAAGTTACAAATGTTGAGTTCGTTATCGGCTGCCATACTTCATCGAATCCTTCTAATTTAAATCGGTATTTTACTTTATCAGGACTGGTATGGTATATTCCTACAAAATCAAAAGTTAAGTGATTTTTATCGTATCGGAGCACCAATTCCTTTGGCAATTTGGTTGTATCATTTGTGCCATTAGCATACTTACTTAAATCCTTTTTCTCAAAAAACAATCGAATGTCTTTAATCTGAACTTTTGGTAGCGTTATAATTGAACTTTCCGAACTCAATGAGTGTTTCATTAATCCATAGCTTGTTCCAAACCATAAATTATTTTTACTGTCAATGTAAGAAGCATTTTGGTTACACTCTAAGCTTTTTAAACCATCAAGATTAGAATACCTGATGAAATCCGTTTTAGCAAACGTGTCTTTATCTAAAATGTTCAACTGATATAACCCGAAGCTAGTTCCTATCCATAAATTATTTTCCCTATCTAATTGTAAAAAATTAATGTTATTCGAAGCATAATTGTCAGGTAGTTGAACATTTGTGAACTTTCCCTTTTCATAAATTGCCAGACCATTTTTAGTTCCTACCCATAGCTTACTGTTCTCATCTTTTACAATAGCCATAACGCTATTATCAGGTAAGCCATTAGATGCATCATATTTTTTTGCATCATGTTTTTTAGTATCATAACGAAACAATCCATCTGAAGAGCAAAACCAAACGGCAATGTTATCTTCATTATAGATATAACGGATATTCCTACTCAACCCTACAATCTCGTTATAATTATATATACTATCATTTTCAACAGATAAAACAGACAACCCTTCTTTTGTTCCAATCCAAATATTCCCCTTTTTGTCTTCGTTTAAAGCATATATTTTTTTTCCATTTAATCCTTGTTCTGCATTGTAGGTCTTAAAACTAACACCATTAAAAACAGAGAGACCATTAGAAGTCCCAAACCAAATACGCTTATCTTTAGCAAGTAAGCTGCACCAAACGGTATTATTTCCTAACCCATTTTTTGTATTATAATGTATATATGCTTCTCCTTCTATTTTACACACTCCTTCACCATAAGTAGATAGCCAAATATTCATCTCGTCATCTTCCAGTATTGACATAACCACGTTACTGCTAATTCCATCTGCCTGAGTATAACTAATGAAGTTTTCGTTGGTGAATTTTATTAATCCACCACCATCGGAACCAAAAAACATGTTTCCCTCTAAATCTTCTAAAACCGCTTTTATGTTGTTATCGTTTAATCCATCTTTATTGGTAAAATTCTTGGTCGTACCTCTAAAAAATTTTGAGATTCCGTTTTTAGAAACAAACCAAAAGGAGCCATCAGCTCTTTTCGTAAATGCTCTAATGTGATTGCTAATTAACCCTGTCTCTGTTCCATATCTTCGATGTTTACTTTCAGTTATGTGAATCACTCCATCTCCAAAAGTTGAACACCAAACACTGTTATCTTTGTCTACAAAAACTTGTGTAGCATTAACATCCCTAATGGTATCAACAATGTTCATTTCAGCATCAATTATTGACACCCCATTCCTGGTTGCCAACCATTTATTACCTCTTTCATCCACATAAACATTTCGAATGTAATTGTTATCAGGACCATTTGGTAAAATCATATAATTAAACCTTGTATCATCCATATAAACAACTCCACCACCATCTGTCGTAAGCCACAATTTCCCTGTTTGATCTTCGATAATAGATAGCACAAAATTTTGACTCAAATCCTTCTTAAATTCATAGTTTTTGAATTCAGTTCCATCGTAAACAGAAACACCACCTTGTGTACCTAACCAAATGTTTCCTTTACTATCATTATATATAGCATTTATCTGGTTGTTTAATAACCCATCATTGGTAGAAAAATTCTCAAAATTTATTCCATCGAACTTAGATAACCCTCCCAAGGTTCCGATCCAGATGTAACCATCATTATCCTGGCTAATTGCCCGGATTTGAGACTGAGCTAAACCCTCCTCTATGGAATAGCTTATGAAATTATATTGTTGAGCATAAGTGCTTATAGAAAGTAAAAGCACTAAAATACCTACGAGAAATTTTGTCATTAAAAGATGTTACTTAGAAAGTTTTTATGGCACTAATAAATCCAGATAATTTTCTTCTTGCAACAGGAATTGCTTCACCCGTGTCCATAATAGCTACATTTCCTTCATGACGATTAAACTCTTTTAAATGATGCCTTGTATTAATAATATGAGATTTGTGAACCCTAAAAAATGTATTGGTATCTAATACTTTCTCATAGCGAGCAATGGTCATACTACTGGTACATTTCTTACCATCTGCCAAGAATATTCTAGTATAACTTTCATCAGCTTCTAAATGCACGATGTCTTCTGCTTTAATAATTTCATATCCACTAAGTGTTGGAACAGCTATTATATCTGATTTGCTATCGTCCTTGTACTCATTTAAAAGCGCCTTTATCATGCCGTAATCAACATTCCCTGCACCACTATCTTCAAGAGAAATTTTACCAACTGCCTTCTGTAAATCTTCAATGTCTATAGGTTTTTCAATATAATCAATTGCTCCAGCCTTCAATGCTTTTAATGCAAATTGATTATGAGCAGTAATAAATATGACTGAAAAGTTTTTATCTTCAATAGACTCTAATAATTCAAAACCATCTTCGTGAGGCATATTAATATCCAAAAACAATAAATTTGGCTCATGCTTAGCGATTAAAGCCCTCGCTTCCTCTGCAGATCCAGCTTCAGCAACAACATTTATTTCAGGACAAAAATCCTCGAGAATTAATTTTAGGTTTTCACGAGCATTCTGCTCATCATCAATGATAATAGTATTAATAGACATAGTTTCGTGTTTTAGTGCTATCTAAAAATATACAATATATATGGGATTACTATGGCCTAACTATCAAGCAGTAGTTATTAGAAATTAAATGGTAGTTAATAAAGATTAAACGGTTATAATGCTTTAATCGTTTTGATGAATTCGGTTACTCTGGCACGAGCAACGGGTAATTTAGCGCCTGTTTGCATCATAGCAAAATACCCATCTTCATGAAGATAATCTGTAAGGTGATTTAAGTTGATAATGTACTTTTTATGAATTCGGTAAAATTCATTTTCATTTAATATCTCTTCATACACTTTTAACGTTCGTGTATCAAAAAAAGAAGTTCCATCTGTAAAATAAATATTAGTACAATTGCCATCACCCTCTAAGTATAGTATTGAAGTGTCTTCAATGATTTTGATTCCTTTAGAGTGAGAGATTGTTATTTTATTCGATTCAATTTGATAATGAATGCTCTCTGAAAAATTCTTAATGGATTCGATATATGTCTCTAAATTACCTGTATCTTGAGAAAAAAGCTCCTTATAATTTAACAATTTAGCAACCGCATCCTTTAAATCATCAATGTCAATTGGTTTTAAAATGTAATGAATGGAATTAATATTAAACGCTTTAATCGCATAATCCTTAAATGCTGTAACAAAAACAATTTGAAAATTATTACTTTTTACATCTTCTAACAATTCCAACCCTTCTTCCCCGCTTGGCATTCTAATATCCAAAAAAACGGCTTCTGGTTTCTTTTCTTGAATAAGCTCCCTAGCTTCCTCAACGTTTTGTCCAGTCCCAATCACCTCAACTTCAGGACAAAACTCATTTAGCAATAATCGTAAATTTTCTCTAGCAAGTTGCTCGTCATCTATTATTATAGCCGTTATTTTTGTCATTTCCCACCAAATATTCTTGCAAAAAAGGATTTCTTTTTACCGCTCCTTTGTCTATTTAAGGCCTTCGATTTTTTAGCCTGTTTTTTCATCCTTTTCTTGGTCTTTTTTGTTTGGATATTCATGTGCCTTTTCTTTCCCTCTTCCATAGCCTCCTCACCAGCCTTCTTTTTTTCCACTTCCTGTTTTGCCAACGCTTTTCTCCTATTTTTTACCATTTTGGTTTCCTGAGAAAACACGGAAAGTGATAATGAAACAAATACAATTGCTATAATATACTTAAATCCCTTCATCTTCGTTTTAATTCAATTAAAATCGAATTTACTAATTTTACCTTAACTAATGAAAAAATGGTTTTACATATTATTAATTCCCATCTTCTTTTTGAGTTGTAGTAAAAATGAAAACTCAAATATTCCCTTGGTAAATGTTAATGTGACTATCAATGTTAATGATCCAGCTTACATTTCAATGTCTGTTCCTGGTGGTTGGACTTATATAAACGGTGGTTCAAGAGGAATTATTATTTACCGTGTTTCCACCAATGAATTTAAAGCTTATGATAGGCATTGTACTTATGATTCGAGCAATAGTTGTGCCTTAGTTTCTGTTGATGTAAGTAACATCACTGCATTAGATGACTGTTGTGGTTCTAAATTTTTATTAACTGACGGTTCGGTGACAAAAGCTCCAGCAAGTTTACCTTTAAAGCAATACCAAACTTCTTTCGATGGAAGTGTGTTACGGATTTTTAATTAATAAAAAAAGCCCCAACTATCGTTGAGGCTTTCAATATTTAAAAATAATTTTTAGTATCTGTAGTGATCCACTTTATATGGTCCCTCAATTTTAACATCAATGTAATCCGCTTGTTCTTGTGTAAGTGTTTCTAACTCAACCCCAATTTTAGACAAGTGCAATCTTGCTACTTTTTCATCTAAATGTTTTGGTAACATATACACTTCATTTTTGTAAGCATCAGTGTTGTTCCACAATTCTAATTGAGCCAATGTTTGATTTGTAAATGAGTTACTCATTACGAAAGAAGGGTGCCCTGTTGCACATCCTAAATTTACCAACCTACCTTCAGCTAATACAAAAATGGTTTTACCATTAATATCATACTGATCAACTTGTGGTTTAATGGTATCTTTCGTGTTACCATATTTACCATTCAACCAAGCCATGTCAATTTCATTGTCAAAATGACCAATGTTACAAACAATCGTTTGATCTTTCATGCTTTCAAAATGTTTTCCTTGAATGATGTTAAAATTGCCTGTTGTTGTAACAATAATGTTAGCTTCTTGACAAGCATCATCCATTTTCTTCACTTCAAAACCGTCCATTGCAGCTTGTAATGCGCAAATAGGATCTATTTCAGTAACAATAACTCTTGCGCCAGCGCCAGCCAATGAAGCTGCAGAACCTTTCCCAACATCACCATAACCAGCAACAACAGCAACTTTTCCAGCCATCATTACATCAGTAGCCCTTCTAATTGCATCAACTAAAGACTCTTTACATCCATATTTGTTATCAAATTTAGATTTAGTAACAGAATCATTCACATTAATTGCTGGCATTACTAATGTTCCAGCTTTCATTCTATCGTACAATCTATGAACTCCAGTAGTTGTTTCTTCAGATAACCCTTTAATTCCATCACATAATTCTGGGTATTTATCAAAAACCATGTTTGTTAAATCTCCACCATCATCTAAAATTAAGTTTAATGGCTTACCATCCTTGAATCCCATGATTGTTTGGTCGATACACCAGTCAAACTCCTCATCAGTTAGTCCTTTCCATGCGTATACTGGCACACCTGTAGCAGCAATTGCTGCTGCTGCTTGATCTTGTGTTGAAAATATATTACAAGATGACCAAGTAACTTCAGCACCTAATGCCGTCAATGTTTCAATTAATACTGCCGTTTGAATTGTCATATGCAAACAACCAGCGATTCTAGCTCCAGCTAATGGTTTTGAATCTCCAAATTCTTCTCTTAAACTCATCAACCCTGGCATTTCTGCTTCAGCTATTTTTATTTCTTTTCTACCCCATTCTGCAAGGGATATATCTTTAACTTTGTAAGGTAACTTTTCCACTTCTGTACTCATTAGTTATAGTTTTTATAATATTATTATAATTTTAAGGACTGCAAATTTAATGAATAAGACAATAACTTTTTTAAAATGCCTGTATATAAGCTAAAAAACGTTTCATCATCTATTATGGTTGGTATTTGGAAAATTACTGAAACAGAAGGTGAGCTTTTAAACATGCTTACTAATAAAGGATTTGATGAGTCTGCTATATATCAAACCCAAAACAAGCAACGCTTAAAGCAATGGTTGTCCACACGTTTATTATTAAGTAATTTCTTTGATAACGCGTCCATTAGTTATGATGACTTAGGAAAACCTCACTTAGACAATGAATGGTTTATTTCAATTTCACATTCTAACGAATTTGTAGCAATAGTGCTTAATAAAAAAACACATTGTGGGGTTGATATCGAAAAGGTATCAGAAAAAGTGAGTCGCATTAAACACAAATTTTTAAACCCTTTAGACCTTCAAAACGTTACTTCATTAGAACAATTAACGCTTTATTGGGGAGCTAAAGAAGCCCTTTATAAATATTATGGAAAAAAAGAAGTCCTTTTTATTGAAAACCTTTTCATTGAAAATTTCTCTGAAAAAAAAGCTGGTTTTAACGGTAGAATAAACATGCCTGACTTTGAAGTAAATTTACCAATGGTTCATGAAAAAATTGAAGATTACATCTTAGTTTATACGCTGTAATTCTTAATATTGTCCTACTCTAAAATGAAAGACAACAGTATATATCAATCTATTCTAAAAAACACCAGTAATGGGGTTAAAATGTTTGGTGTTTTAATAGACCCAGACAAGCAAAATGTTAGGGAATTAATTAAGACCATTAACGTTTGTAATGAAGCCGATGTAGACTATTTTTTTGTTGGAGGAAGTATCATCACACAAGGTGATATGAATAAGACTACCCGACTAATTAAAGAAAATTCTTCCAAACCTATTATTATTTTCCCTGGTAATCCCGACCAAATTTCCGATTATGCAGATGCCATTCTTTTTCTTTCTTTAATCTCTGGAAGGAATCCTGAGTTTTTAATTGGACATCAAGTAACTGCTGCGCCATTAATTAAAAAGACCAATTTAGAAGTAATTCCCACGGGTTATTTACTCGTAGATTGTGGCACCACTACAACAGCTATATATGTAAGTGATACCAATCCAATCCCTCATAACAACGCTGAAATTGCGGCTAATACTGCTTTAGCTGGCGAGTATTTAGGTTTAAAATTAACTTATATTGATGGCGGAAGTGGTGCAAAAAAGTGTATTTCAACAACCATGATTTCAAAAACTCGATCTGCTTTAAATGGTCCTTTAATTATAGGTGGAGGGATAAGAACTCCACAAGCTGCTCATGAAATATACAAAGCAGGTGCTGACATTATTATTGTTGGGAATGGTGCCGAGGAAAATCGAAACCTCATTGTAGAAATTGCAAAAATGAAACGCGAATTCAATTCTATAAAAGACACCGAAATTCACTAATCAATAATTCCTGTTAAATTTCTTGATATTATTATCTTTACTGTTAGTAAAGCATGTTTTTTATATTCATCATTTTCTTATTTTTGTTACCCTTTTAAAAACATAAACATACAGCTATGGTTATAGATAAATTTTCAAGTCGTCATATTGGTCCTAGAGGAAAAGATATTGATAGTATGCTTTCTGCTTGCGGAGCTTTATCTTTAGATCAATTGATTGAAGAGACTATCCCTTCGAAAATAAGATTAGACAAAGAGCTCGAATTAGAAAAGGCGCTTACTGAATATGAATATCTTGGACACATTAAATCATTAGCAAGTAAGAATAAAGTCTATAAGTCGCATATTGGCTTAGGGTATAACAATACAATTACCCCATCTGTAATTAAGAGGAATATATTAGAAAATCCAGGTTGGTATACGGCATATACACCATATCAAGCAGAAATTTCTCAAGGAAGGTTAGAAGCCTTATTGAACTACCAAACAATGGTGCTCGATTTAACGGGAATGGAATTGGCCAATTCTTCATTATTGGATGAAGGAACTGCTGCTGGCGAAGCAATGATATTAGCTTTCAACAGTAGAAGTAGAGCGTCAAAAAAAGCTGGAGCTAATCAATTTTTTGTTTCTGATCAATGCTTTCCTCAAACAATAGACATTTTAAAAACAAGATCTAATCCTTTGGGAATAGAATTAATAATTGGAGATTACAATTCATTCGAGTTTAATGAAGCTGTTTTTGGGGCTATCGTTCAATACCCAGATACTACAGGGCAAATAAATGATTACAAATCTTTTGCAGACAAAGCACATGCTAATGAAAGCTTAGTTATTGCTGCTGCTGACATTTTAAGTTTAGCTCTTTTAACTCCTCCTGGAGAATGGGGCGCTGACGTTGTTGTTGGTTCTACCCAACGATTTGGGGTACCTATGGGTTATGGTGGTCCTCATGCGGCCTATTTTGCAACTAAAGAAGCATACAAAAGAGCAATTCCTGGGAGAATTATTGGTGTTTCTGTTGATGCACAAGGAAATAGAGCACTAAGAATGGCTTTACAAACTCGTGAACAACATATTAAAAGAGATCGAGCAACTTCAAATATTTGTACCGCTCAAGTTCTATTAGCTGTAATGGCTGGAATGTATGCTGTTTATCACGGTGCTGAAGGATTACAAAACATTGCTGGAAATGTTACATCCCTAACCTGCAAGTTGGCAGGTTCAATAGATGCTTTAGGCTATAAAAGAATAAATGATTCGTTTTTCGACACGCTTACTTATGAGGTTACTTCAGATGTGAAAGCAAAAATCAAAGAATTAGCGTTAAACAATGAAATTAACTTCAATTATTATAATAATGATCATGTTTCTATTAATATTGGAGAAACAGAAAATATAACTGACATTGAAAAAATAGTTTCAATTTTTGCTGAAGCAAGTGGAGGTTCTGCCTCAAATTCTGATTCGGTCGATGGAATTCCTTCTAACCTAAAGAGAACATCAACCTTTATGGAACACGAAGTTTTTAGTAACTACCGTTCAGAATCAGAAATGATGCGTTACATCAAAAGGTTAGAAAATAAAGACCTTTCTTTAACACACTCTATGATTTCGTTGGGTTCTTGTACGATGAAATTAAATGCCGCATCAGAATTGATTCCATTGGGATGGGATGAATGGGCTAACATTCACCCTTATGCTCCAATTGATCAAGCTCAAGGTTATCAAGAAATGCTACATGGTTTAGAAAAAGATTTATCAGAAATTACTGGTTTTGATGCTGTCTCACTACAACCAAATTCTGGTGCTCAAGGTGAATATGCTGGGTTATTGGTTATTAAAGCTTACCATGAAAGTAGAGGCGATCACCATAGAGACATTGCATTAATTCCATCGTCAGCCCATGGAACAAATCCTGCCAGTGCAGTTATGGCTGGAATGAAAATAGTAGTTACAAAATGTGATGAACTTGGAAATATTGATGTAGCTGATTTAAAAGCAAAAGCTGAAGAACATAAAGACAATCTTTCATGTACCATGATTACTTATCCTTCTACACACGGTGTATATGAGGAAAGTATTATGGAAATTACTGACATTATCCATGCAAATGGCGGGCAAGTTTACATGGATGGAGCGAACATGAATGCTCAAGTTGGATTAACCAATCCTGCAAACATTGGTGCAGATGTTTGCCACTTAAACTTACACAAAACATTTGCTATTCCACATGGTGGGGGTGGTCCAGGAGTTGGTCCAATCGGTGTAGCAAAACAATTAACTCCCTTTTTACCTTCTAATCCTCATATAAAAACTGGTGGCGAGAATGCTATTAGTGCAGTTTCTTCAGCCCCTTGGGGAAGTGCTTATGTTTGCTTGATTTCTTACGCTTACATTAAGATGTTAGGTACAGATGGGTTAAAAAAATCAACCATCACAGCAATATTAAATGCTAATTACTTAAAATCTAAATTGGCCGATAGCTATTCCATTTTATATACCAACAACAACGATAGAGTAGCGCACGAAATGATTTTAGAATGTAGGGATTTTAAAGCAGCGTCTGGTATTGAAGCAGGAGATATTGCGAAACGTTTAATGGATTATGGGTTTCATGCTCCTACAGTCTCTTTTCCTGTTGCAGGAACACTTATGGTTGAACCAACAGAAAGTGAAAGTAAAGAGGAATTAGATCGCTTTATTGAAGTTATGATTTCAATTCGAAAAGAAGTTCAAGAGATTATTGATGGAAATGCGGATAAAGAAAATAATCCTATAAAAAATGCTCCTCACACATCTAAAGTGGCTCTTTCTGATAATTGGAACTATCCATATTCTAGAGAAAAAGCAGTAACTCCTTTGCCTTGGTTAAAAGATTCCAAATACTGGCCAACTGTTGGTAGAGCAGACGATGCTTATGGTGATAGAAATTTGATTTGTAGTTGTGTTTCCATCGAAGAATTTATGGAAGAAACAGTTTAGATTGTCGTAAGATTACCGTTTATTTATAATCCTCACCTTTAACTGTATCAACCCTTGCTGATATAAATATTATTAGTATTTTTGGTACTTAATTTTAATTTAATAACTAACTAAAAAAGTAATTATGAAAAAAATCTACTTATTCTTAGGTGCTACGTTGGTTGCCACTGCTGGTTTTGCTCAATACAAAGCTGGAAATGGCCCTGCTATTCACCAAACAAAAAATCAAACTTTTAAAGTAACTAAAACTGCTGATGATAAAGCTGCAGGAGATAGTTTAATGTATTTTGATTCTGAAGGATTCTTCTTAATGGATGCTCAAGACAATACTGATTTCGCATTAGAAAATGCTGATATTGACGGTAATACTGCTTATGGTAATGCTGGATGGCCTACTCCTTCTGGAGATGCGTTCCAATTCTCATTTTTCAATGATGATCCTTTAGAAACTCCTTACACAACTCCTGGTGGAGATTTCTTTCCAAATGATTTAACTGCTGGTACGGATAGTGCTTATTATATTGCAGCTACTTCATGGTTTAGTGCAGCTCCTTTACAAGCTAATAACTGGTGGAGTTTTGGTCCTATTACTATTCCTGCTAACACTGTAGGAAATACTTTCTCATTTCATGATAAGCACAATCCAATGTGGACTGATTCTTATGATGTTTATTTAGTAGATATGGCTAACTTAAATGATCCAGCTAACCCACAAGGAATTGTTGATGTTACTGCTATGGGATTAACTCCAGATTTCACAAAAACTCAAATTAGTAATGCGAATAACCAAGCTGATACAAGCTGGACATTACATACTATGAGTGCTGATGCTTTTGTTGGATCAAGAATGTTTGTTTTCTTTAACCACGATGCAAATGATGGTGATGTTCTTCAATTAGATGAAATGTACGTTACTGAAGGAACACCAGTTGGTATCGAAGAATTAAATACACTTTCTTTCAATGTTTTCCCTAACCCAAGTACAGGTGAATTTAACATTAACTTATCTTCTGAAAATTCAGGACAAGTTAACTTAACTGTTAAAAATGTAGTTGGACAAACAGTAATTAACAAATCAGTTGCTGTTTCTGGTAGAACTAAAGAAACTATTTCTCTAACAAACTATAGCAAAGGAATTTATTTCTTAACTATTGACAATAAAACTGTAAAGTTAATTGTAGAGTAATCATAGTTTAAATCTATTTAAAAGGCCCTCTGGAAATTCCAGAGGGCCTTTTTTTTATTGTATTTAGTTCTAACAAATAATCACATATTAGTTTAAATATTAACCGTTGGTCAAATCAACGGACTATTACCACCATTTAGAGGGTTTTTTTTGTACTTTCGTAGAATAACTATAAAAAATTAATAACTATGAAAAAAATTTACACTTTAGCTGTTGCAGCTATTTTTACAACAGCATCATTTGCTCAAGTTTCTGAACAAGGAAATGCTGAGCTTGTAGGAACTAAAAATATTTCTACTGTTAAAAACTTAAACGATAAAGTACCAACTGATACATGTGGATGGGTTCCTAACGCATCTAAATGGTTACCAGGAGAATTTGCTTTAGGTGGAACTGTTACTTTATACGGTTACACTGGTGGTGGATCTGTTTTTGGAACTAACATTAGTGGTAATGATATTGATGTTTGTGGTCAAGGTTACTTAAACTTAGGTGCTGCAAGTTTTGGAATTGAAGGAATCTTAGTTGGATTCTACAGAAAAGACGAAGTTACTGGTAACGGTACTGCTGATTTTGAATTATGGTCATCAGCTGCTAACATGGCTTATGGAAATTCTTCTGGATCAATGGCTCAAGATGAAATTGGACCAAGCGCGATGTTGGCTTCTGTTACAGTTCCAATAGCATCTGTAGATACTAACTGGTTTAGCCTTACTTATGGTGCTTTTGCTAGTACTGTAATGATTAGTGGAACTAATTTTATTACTGTGGTTAACGCTAACGGTATTGAAGCTGCTACTGATACAGTAGGTATTGCAAGTGATCAACTTGGAGAAGGATTTAGAATGACTTACCACCTTGCTGGAGTAAACGGTAACTGGTACATTACTAACGATTTATTTGGTAATGCTTTAGATAACAATGCTGCTATCTTTGCTGTTATCGATGATAACTTTGTTGGTGTAGAAGATCATGATTTTTACAACAACATGCAATTAAGTGCTTATCCAAATCCAGTAATTAATGAAGCTAACATTGCTTATAACTTAAACGAGGATATGGAAAATGTTACTTTAGTAGTATACGACATGACTGGTAAAGAAGTTTACAATGAAACATATGGAAACCAAGTAAAAGGTTCTTACAATGTTTCTCTTGACATGACGGACTATACTTCTGGAAATTATTTCTATTCTTTAATTGGTAATGGAAATAGATTTACAAAGAAAATGGTTGTAGTTAAGTAATTAGAACTACACTGAATTATACAAAAAAGCCCTGTAATTAAATTACAGGGCTTTTTTTATGTCTTATCTTTTATATATTTCTGAACTTCTGCATTATTCTGGATGCATAAACAAAATCACAAAGTTCCTTGTTATCTGTTTTAAGAATCTCGTGTTTGTTTCCTTCCCACCATTTTCGCCCCTTATAAATAAACGAAATGTGATCTCCAGTTTCCATTACTGAGTTCATATCATGTGTTACCACAATAGTTGTAATGTTATATTCTTCGGTAATCTCTTGAATTAAATTATCAATTACAATTCCTGTTTGTGGATCTAAACCAGAATTTGGTTCATCACAAAACAAGTACTTAGGATTCAATGCTATTGCCCTAGCAATACCTACCCTCTTTTGCATCCCTCCACTTAGCTCAGCAGGATATAAATGATTAACATTATCCAAATTAACTCTTTGCAAACAAAAATTAACCCTATCAATAATTTCTTCCTGACTCTTTTTAGTATACATTTCTAATGGAAACTTAATGTTTTCTTCCACCGTTAAAGAATCAAAGAGGGCAGACCCCTGAAATAACATTCCTATCTCTTTTCTAATTCCTTTCCTTTCCTTAAAATTCATTTTTGTAAAATCCCTTCCATCATATTCAATACTCCCATTATCGACTTCATGAAGTCCCACAATGCATTTTGTTAAAACAGATTTCCCAGATCCACTAGCTCCAATAATAAGGTTTATTTCCCCTTTTTTAAAACCAATAGAAACATCGTGTAATATTTGATTACCTGAAAAAGATTTATTTACATTTTTAACTTCAATCATAGTAGTAATAATTGAGTAAGAACATAATTGATTATTAAAATAACAATGCTCGTATAAACCACAGATTTTGTACTTGATTTACCTATTTCCAACGCACCTCCTCTAGTATAATACCCATGATATGCCGGGATACTAGTAATAGCAACCGCAAAAAAAACAGTCTTAATTAATGCATATATTATGGAAAACACCTTAAAATCATAACGAAGACCTTGAATATAATCTTCCATTGTAAAACCACTACTATACATAGAGACAATAAAGCCACCTAAAGCCCCAAGAACCATACTATATATTACAATTATTGGAATAAATAATATTGCTGCAGTAATTTTAGGAAAAATCAGGTAAGACGCAGAATTAACTCCCATTATTTCTAAAGCATCTATCTGCTCGGTAATCCTCATAGCTCCTATTTCAGATGCAATATTAGACCCGATTTTACCAGCAAGAATTAAACTCATTACAGTTGGAGCCATCTCCAAAATAAAAGATTCTCTAGTAGCGAATCCTATTAAATAAGCTGGTAATAATGGATTATTTAGATTTGATGCAGTCTGTAAACATATAACAGCACCCATAAATAATGAGATAATTGCAATCAACCCAAGTGAACCTATACCCAAGCTATACAATTCGGATATAATCTGTTTTTTAATTAACTTAAAGTTATCTGGCTTTTTAAATACCCTTCCCAATAAAAGGAAATATTTTCCGATATGATGAAATGTAGATAACATTAAGTAGTTATAAAACATAAAAGTAAATATTTAATCTCGAAGTTGCTTACCTTTGTACGTATGAAGTGTTTTATAAAATTCTTATCAATTCTATTATTGCTTTCGGCTTTTTTAATTTCTTGCCACGCTGGAAAAAAAAACAAATGTAACAGTTGTCCAAAATGGAGTAAAGATGGTACAGCAATCAAAAAGCATGTTTAATTTTTCCTTCCTTTTCTGATTAAAATCATGGAAATATATCAAAATTTCTTCTAAATTTACCCTCTATTTAGACCAATTCTAAATAACATCATGACTTTAGATCAACTCATAGAAAATGAATCTGGTATCATTAAACACATTAATGATGAAAACCTTGCTATTCAATTACTTGCTATGGGGTTTATTTTAGGGGAGGAAATCAAAGTTGAACGGATTGCTCCATTAAAAGATCCTATTTTAATAACTTCAGGAACAAATTACATTAGTATCAGAAAGGCTGATGCTAAGAATATGGACATCGAAAAATTAAAATAATTGTCTAAAAGCAACATAAAAAATATTATTTTAATTGGTAACCCCAACACCGGAAAAAGCTCTCTTTTTAATTCTCTTACCGGTTTAAATCAAAAAGTTGGAAACTTTCCAGGAGTCACTGTCGACAAAAAAACAGGTAGTTTTAAAATCAAACAAACAAAAATTACTGTTGTCGATTTACCTGGAACTTACAGTTTAAATCCTAATTCTGAAGATGAAAAAGTTGCAAAAAACTACATTGAAAAAGCCAATGAAGACGACATTATTATTGTAGTTGCTGATGTGACAAATCTTAAAAGAAATTTACTCTTATATACCCAAATCATCGACCAAGGCAAACAAGTTATTCTTGTTTTGAACATGATGGATCTCTTGCAAAAAAACAATCAAGAGATTGATCTTAGTAAATTATCTAACCTATTAGGTTGCCCTGTAATCCCCATTAATGCAAGGATAGAAAAAGGGATAGAAGAATTAAAACATGCCATTATTTCCTTCCAAAAAAAAGAGAACTCATTTATAGAGAGTAATTCTTCATCCAATGTTGTTGATGAAACAATGCTTCGGTTTAATAAAATAAATCAAATCGTCAATGAGTGTTTAATCAAGAAAGGAGAAGATAAATCCTACCTATTAACTAAGAAGATTGACAACATAATAACACACAAGTTTTATGGGTACCTAATTTTTTTAGGCCTCTTATTCATTATTTTTCAAGCTATTTTCTCCTGGTCTTCCTACCCCATGGATCTAATTGAAAACGGATTTATATGGCTAAGTAATTTTGTAGCAGATGTATTGCCGAAAGGGGTTCTCAATGATTTAATTGTTAATGGTATTATTGCAGGATTGGGGGGAATAGTAATTTTTGTTCCTCAAATAGCCATACTATTTGCTTTCATTACTATTTTAGAAGATACAGGTTATATGGCTCGTGTCAGCTTTTTAATGGATCGAGTCTTAAGGATTTTTGGGTTGAATGGAAAATCAATTATTCCTTTATTGAGCAGCACAGCTTGTGCTATTCCAGCCATTATGAGTGCTCGAACTATTAGTAACTATAAAGAACGTTTAATTACGATAATGGTAGCACCATTAATTAGTTGTTCAGCTCGAATTCCAGTCTATACAATTCTTATCGCCTTAATTGTTCCTGAAGATAGTTATTTTGGGGTTTTCAATATGCAGGGGTTATTGGTAATGGGACTTTACCTGTTAGGTTTTGTTGCCGCCATTCTTTCTGCTTGGGTAATGAAATTGATTATCAAATCAAAACAACACAGTACATTTACATTAGAAATGCCTATATATAGGTCTCCTCGATGGAAAAACGTTGGCTTTGAAATATTCAGTAAAGTAAAAATCTTTTTATTTGACGCTGGTAAAATTATTATTGCAATATCAATAATACTATGGGTATTGTCATCCTATGCTCCAGGAACTAAGTTTGAAGAAATATCTGAAAAATATACTACAGAAACGATTCAACAACAACATACTGAGCAAGAAATTGAGTCTCTTATTGCATCTGAAAAATTAGAAGCTTCTTACGCTGGGATTATCGGAAAAACAATTGAGCCAGTAATAAGACCATTGGGTTTTGATTGGAAAATTGGCATCTCATTGGTCACTTCATTTGCAGCTAGGGAAGTATTTGTTGGAACAATGGCAACACTTTATAGTGTAGGTGATGAAGACAATACAAAGTCCATTAGAGAAAAAATGATGATGGCTAAAAATCCACAAACTGGAGAAAAACTATATACCACTGCCACAACATTGTCTCTCCTAATTTTTTATGTTTTTGCAATGCAATGCATGGCAACCTTAGCCATAGTATATAGAGAAACAAACTCCATAAAATGGCCAATTATCCAGGTAGTTTACATGGGAGCATTGGCTTATCTATGCAGTTTATTGGTTTTCAATATATTCTCTTAATGATCGCTAGCTTCGAAATACTAAAAAACTATGTACCACAAGAAAGCCTTCATACATTGGAGAAATGGTTCAACCAACGACCTTTTGAATTAAGAATCCCAAAAAAAAGAACTACAAAGTTTGGTGATTTTAGAGCTTCTACAAATGACCTACCAAATCGGATAAGTGTTAATTCTAACTTAAATAAGTACGCTTTTTTAATTACACTAACACATGAATTTGCTCACCTTTTAGTATGGTTACAACACAAACATAAAGTAAAAGCCCATGGGTTAGAATGGAAAACAGAATTTACCACATTAATGAATGTCCTTTTGAGTAAGGAAATATTTCCTGAACACCTTAAAATTGTTCTTCAGAAACACTTAAAGAATCCTCCAGCATCTTCAGCAAGAGACATCAATTTAATTAATGAGCTTAAAAAATATGATGAGCCCACTACCACGATTCAATTGATTGAGATTCCAGAAGGAACAACTTTTGTTTTAAACAATAAAAGAATTTTTATTAAAGGAAAAAAAAGAAGAACTCGTTACTTATGCAAAGAGATTACAAGTAAAAAAGAATATCTAATTCATGGCGTTGCAGAAGTTGAACTTACCGATACGAACACTGTTGATAACTAATCTTTATTCTTTCTTTCGCTTCAGGATGTCTTTTACTTAACTTCGCACAAGTAAAATTTAAAGGATATGGATACATCATTATTAGACCCAATTGTTAATCAAAGAGTATCTGAAATGGCTGAAAATTTAGTCGGTTCAGAGATCATTAAACTTGCTGGGGAAGTAAAAGAAAAAATAAAACAGGGTGAAAAAATTTACAATTTAACCATTGGAGATTTCAATCCAGCAATATTTCCAATTCCTTCTGAGCTTAAAAATGAGATTGTTACCGCTTACCAAAATAATGAAACAAATTACCCTGCTGCCAACGGAATTTTAGAATTAAGAGAATCCGTTTCACGATATTTACATACAAGAGAAGGGTTAGAATATGATGCTGATCAAATCTTGATTTCTGGAGGTGCAAGGCCTCTAATTTATGCTACCTACCAAACCATATTAGATCCTGAGGATACAGTGCTATTTCCAGTTCCATCATGGAACAATAATCATTATTGCCACTTAACACGAGCCAAACAAATTTTAATTGAAGCTACTGCAGAAAACAATTTTATGCCAACTGCGGCAGACTTAAAACCTCACATAAGTGAAGCAAACTTAATTGCTTTATGTTCTCCATTAAACCCTACAGGAACTGTTTTCACAGAAAGTGGTTTAGAAGAAATTTGTGACTTGATATTAGAAGAAAACAAAAAAAGAGGAGACACAAAAAAACCAGTTTATTTAATGTTTGACCAAATTTATTGGGCATTAACACATGGAGAAACGAGGCATTACGACCCTGTTTCTATCAACTCAGACATGAAAAATTACACCATTTACGTTGATGGTATTTCTAAAGCATTTGCTGCAACTGGAGTTAGAGTTGGATGGGCTTTTGGTCCTCAAAAAATAATGAATAAGATGAGAGCTATCTTGAGCCATGTTGGTGCATGGTCTCCAAAAGCTGAACAAGTTGCTACTGCAAACTATTTAGATAATGATGATGCTACAGATGAGTATTTATTTTCATTTAAGAATGACATTAGTAAACGCTTAAATGCTTTTTATGAAGGAGTAACAAAGCTTAAAGAAGAGGGCTTTCAAATTGAAGCAATTCCTCCACAAGCTGCCATTTACCTTACTGTAAAATTTGATTTAACAGGAAAAAGAACTGCAGAAGGGGCGCTTTTAGAAACCACCGCAGACGTTACTAAATACCTTTTAAATGAGGCTGGATTGGCGATTGTTCCGTTTTATGCTTTTGGAGCATCAAAAAAATCTCCATGGTATCGCCTATCTGTTGGAACATCAGTTTATGAAGAAATTGATGAACTATTTGAGCGTCTTAAAGTAGCCTTAAGCAATTTAAGTTAACACCCTATCGCTTATGAATACAAATAATTACTGTATAATAATGGCTGGTGGTATCGGAAGTAGGTTTTGGCCTATGAGTAGGACCCAGCACCCAAAACAGTTTATAGATATTTTAGGAACAGGAGAAACGCTTATTCAGCAAACCTACAACAGGTTAAAACGAATTTGCCCTGAAGAAAACATATACATTGTTACCAATGAAATTTACAAAGAACTAACGAAAGAACAGTTAGCTGGGATTACTGATGAACAAATTGTTTGTGAACCAACAATGAGGAATACTGCTCCATGTATCGCTTATGCCAACTATAAAATTGCTGCAAAAAATCCTAATGCAAATATTGTTGTAGCTCCCTCTGATCATTTAATTCTAAAAGAAGATGAATTTGTTCGGGTTATGGAAATGGCATTGGATTATACTGAACAAAACGATTGCTTATTAACTTTAGGGATTACTCCGAGTAGACCTGATACTGGTTATGGGTATATTCAATTCTTGGAAAATAACAATACTGAAATAAAACAAGTTAAAACCTTTACTGAAAAACCAGACTTAGAGCTGGCTAAAAAATTCATTGAAAGTGGTGATTTTTGTTGGAACTCTGGAATGTTTGTCTGGAGCTTAAAAAGCATCCAAAAAGCGTTTGAGACCTTACTCCCTGATGTAGATGACGTTTTTAAAAATGGGTTAGGGAAATACAATACGCCAGAAGAGCATGACTTTATCCAAATGGCTTATGCTACTTGTAAAAGCATTTCCATTGATTATGGAATAATGGAAGGTTCTAAAAATGTTTTTGTGATTAGTGCGGATATCGGTTGGTCCGATCTTGGAACCTGGGGATCCATTTATACGCATTTACCGTTGGATGAAAATAACAATGCATTGATTGGTACAAATGTTATGTTATACGATTCGTCAGATAATATTGTAAATGTTCCTCAAGATAAATTGGTTGTTCTACAGGGATTAAAAGATTACATTGTTGTTGAATCGGATGGCATTTTGTTAGTTTGCAAAAAAGAAGATGAGCAAAAAATAAAGCAGTTTGTTGCTGACATTAAAAAAAGTAAAGACGAAAAATTTTACTAGTACCCCTCATTTGTTTCAAGTTACTTACATTTGACCCTCATTTATGAGTGATAGCAAAGACAATAAAGCTGAAATGTCATTTCTTGAGCACCTCGAAGTGTTTAGGTGGCATCTTGTTAGATCTTCTATAGCAATACTCCTTTTTACAATTCTTGCTTTCATATTTAAATCTATTGTGTTTGACACTATTATTTTAGCTCAAATGCGCTCTGATTTTTGGACGTATGAACTGTTCTGTAAGTTCTCTCATCTAATTGGAAGAGGCGAAGACCTATGCATGGATAAAATTAGTTTTAACCTAATTAATGTTACGATGAGTGGCCAATTTACCATTCACATTGTAACTTCTATTGTTGTAGGTATTATTTTGGCATTTCCTTACCTATTATTCGAAGTATGGAGGTTTATTACACCTGCACTTAAAAAGGGAGAAAAGAAATATGCGCTTGGATTAGTTTTTTCAGGCACGCTTTTGTTTGCTCTTGGAATTTTATTTGGTTATTATTTTGTATCACCGTTGTCTGTTCAGTTTTTGGGAAACTATGAAGTGAGTGGTCAAGTAACCAACCAACCAACCATACAGTCGTTCATTTCTACTGTTACGACCGTTACCTTAGTCTGTGGATTGGTATTTCAGCTACCACTAATCGTATATTTCTTATCCAAACTTGGTTTAATTACTCCTGAGTTTATGAAAAAATACAGGAAACACGCTATTGTTGTTACATTAGTTTTATCTGCTATCATTACCCCTCCAGATATCTCAAGTCAAGTATTACTTACCATACCATTACTGATACTCTATGAGTTCAGTATCTATATTTCAAAAATGGTAGTCAAAAAAGCAAACAAAGCTTAAAACAATAAACTCACTGATACCGTGTTATTTATTTTCAACTAAATCACTATCTTTAGCTTATGATTTTAAGAGCAGAAAACATCATTAAAAAATATGGAAAACGTACCGTTGTAAAAGGTGTTTCCATAGAAGTTGAACAGGGAGAGATTGTTGGTTTATTAGGACCAAACGGTGCAGGAAAAACAACTTCTTTTTACATGATCGTTGGATTAGTACAACCCAATTCTGGGAGAGTATTTTTAGATGAGAAAGAAATAACTGGGTCTCCAATGTACAAGAGAGCCCAGATGGGTATTGGTTATTTGCCTCAAGAGGTTTCTGTTTTTAGGAAGTTAAGTGTAGAAGATAACATTGCTGCTATCTTAGAAATGATGGATTTAACTAAAGAGGAACAAAAACAACGATTAGAAGAATTGATTGAAGAATTTGGATTGGATCATGTTCGCAAAAACTTAGGACATAACCTTTCTGGAGGAGAGAAAAGAAGAACAGAAATAGCTAGGGCATTAGCATCAAATCCTAATTTCATATTATTAGACGAACCGTTTGCTGGTGTTGACCCTATTGCTGTAGAAGACATCCAATCCATTGTTGCGAAATTAAAAGAGAAGAACATTGGCATCCTGATTACCGACCACAACGTACAAGAAACCTTAAGTATTACCGATAGGGCTTACCTCCTATTTGAAGGCAGTATTTTAAAAGCGGGAACAGCTGAAGAATTAGCAGCAGACGAGCAAGTTCGCAGGGTTTATTTAGGGCAAAACTTTGAGTTAAAAAGGAAAGTTTAGATCTTTTCCATCGATCCAATAGAATACTCCTTACAATATCACTTACTTCTCTAATTTTAAAAAAATATTCATTAGGGTGTAATAAATTTTAGTTTTAGCCACTAACTAAGAAAAACAACAATGAGTAGTGATTTTTATACCACCCAAATTTTACCTTATGCAGCTATCATTATAAAAATGTGTAGAGCATATACGAATTCTCAAGAAGATTTTGAGGATTACTATCAGGAGGTATGTCTACAAATTTGGAGAAGCCACAACAACTTTAATCAACAGGCTGAATGGTCTACTTGGGTGTACAGAATATCATTAAATGTATGCTTGACCTTACTTAAGAAAAAGAAAAATAATGGGCAGCATTTTGCCTCTGATTATTTGCCTCCAGAATTAGTAGAAGACAGTCATGCCTTTGGTGACGAATCATTGAATCAACTGTATGATGCCATAAGACAATTATCTGAAATAGATAGAGGAGTTATCATGCTTTATTTGGAGGAAAAATCTTATCAAGAAATAGCTGATATTATTGGTACGAATCCGAATAATATTGGAGTAAGGATTAAACGAATTAAAGAACGATTAAAAAAAATATTAAACTAAAAGAAAATGGAAAAGTCAATTGAAACAATATGGAAAGAAGGGTTTTTAAAAAGTGATGCTTTAGTTGCTCCCAAACTAAATGACCTTTACAATCAAAAGTCGATACATATAGTCGATAAATTTAAAAGAATGTATCGAATTAATCGAATCGCAATCGTTGTATTTGCCTTTATCGTACTACCGGTCTCTTTTATTTCAGGAATGCCATATGTGGGTATCCTTATGTTTATCCTATTCAATTTTATAGTCATCGTTAGTGGAAAGTTCAAGCGAAAATTAGAAAAAATTGCACCAGGTGTTAGCAGTTATCAATACCTCAGTTCATTTGATACAATTATAAAAGATTTAGTTCGTACCAACACAAAATTATCCAGGTACTTTTATCCTTACATTTTTATAACCATCCTTCTTGGTTTTTGGTTTGGTGATATTGGAGGAAATATACCAGGTGAAGAATTCGTTGCTGAACTACTTATAGACTATCCTGATATGCATTTAATTTTTGGACTACCATTATATGGAGTTTTAGGTGCATTATTAATTCTATTATTATTGGCATTCTTTGGTGGAAAAATAGGTCAATGGGATTTGAATTTGGTGTACAGTGGAATAATAAAAAAATTAGAAAAAATGATATTAGAGATGGAAGAGTTAAGGGCTTAGCAGCACTTGATTATCCAATTATTATTAAAGTTAGAAGTTACCTCCTTAAACAACCTACCTGTTTAGTTAGTGCAAAAAGCCCCTCAATCATGAGGGGCTTTATTTTATAACACACCTTGTTACTATTTTAAATATGAAGTCAACATCCAAAGCGTTTTTTCCGTTTCTGAAATATAATCGCTCATTAAACTAACCGTTCCTTCATCATCTGCTTCTGAAGCAAGCTGAAGAATCTCTCTTTCTTTGACAATAAGTGTAGAAAAATTATTTACGATTATTTTAACTCCTTCTTTTCCATTTGTAATTCCTTTTTCTTCTTTAATTTCTGCCACCTTAAGATAATCTGAGAAGGTGTGCAAAGGTTCTCCTTCTAATGTTAAAATTCGTTCAGCAATTTCATCTATCTTAACTACCGCATCATCGTAATATTCTTCAAATTTTAAATGCAGTTCAAAAAATGCTGCCCCTTTAATATTCCAATGTAGCCCTCGTACGTTTTGATAAAACATTTGATAATTAGCTAATAAATGATTTAGTTTTTCATTTAATTCTATTGATTTTTCTTTATCTATTCCTATTAAATTTTTCATGTTTTCCATTTTTTGTTTTTTTATTATAAATATTGTTCAATATTAACATTCAGACCTTTTGCTACTTCAGCTCCTAACTTAGGACTCATTCTAAACCAATGGCACAGCTGTCTGTTTATTATTTCATCTTTTTTAGGACCCTCTATACCATTCATTGATCCAACTATATTACTAATTGTTTGTTGTTGTTGTTGTTCAGTCATTACTTCTTCAAATAAACCCTTAGGCTGCGAGTAATGATCATCATCGTTTTTATTTCTATCAAAATAATTAACCTCATTACTATCTAAATTATAAGGTTGTTGTTTGTATTTTTCATCTTCATAATTTTCATCAAAACTATTTGGATAATGATTTGGTGAACTTCCTCCATTGCCATCAGAGCGCATGGCTCCATCTCTATGATAATTGTTAGTGGCATAGGGACATTTATTTACAGGTAATGAATTATAATTTGCACCAACGCGATACCGTTGAGCATCAGGGTAAGCATACATCCTTCCTTGTAACATTTTATCTGGAGAAAAACCAATACCATCTACTAAATTAGATGGAGAAAAAGCCGCTTGTTCTACATCTTGAAAATAATTTTCAGGAATTTTATTTAATTCAATTTCTCCTACATTCATTAAAGGAAAATCAGTATGGGGCCAAATTTTTGTTAAATCAAAAGGATTCCATTTAAAACTTTTAGCTTCCTCTAAACTCATTATCTGAATTTTTAAAGCATATTTTGGAAAATCTTGATTTTCAATAGCATTTACTAAATCTCTTTGAGCATAATCTGGATCAGTTCCTTTTAATACTGTAGCTTCAGCATCTGTTAAGGTTTTATTTCCTTGCATTGTTTTGTAGTGAAATTTTACATAGAAACGTTCTTTATCCTTATTGACAAATGAAAAAGTATGACTCCCATAACCATTCATATATCTATATCCATCAGGTATTCCTCTATCTGACATTAATATTAGCACTTGGTGTAAACTTTCTGGATTAAGAGACCAATAATCCCATACTGCTGTAGCGTCTTTACAATTTGTTTTTGGACTTCTCTTTTGTGTATGTACAAAATCAGGAAATTTTTTAGGGTCTTTTATAAAAAATACTGGTGTATTATTCCCAACAATATCCCAATTGCCATCTTCTGTATAAAACTTAAGAGCAAAACCTCGTGGATCCCTTTCAGTATCTGCTGAACCTTTTTCTCCTCCTACAGTTGAAAATCGGACAAATAACTTAGTTTCTTTTCCTATTTCAGAGAATACCTTAGCACGGCTATATTTTGAAATATCATGAGTAACTGTAAACTTTCCAAATGCTCCAGTTCCTTTAGCATGTACAACTCTTTCGGGGATTCGTTCTCTATTAAATTGTGCTAATTTTTCTTGTAAAAAGAAATCTTGTAATAATACAGGACCTCTTTCGCCTACTGTTTGAGAACCTTCATAATGATTGACAGGGCAACCATTATTTGATTTGATTTGATTTGATTTTGACATAATTAAATTTTTTAATGTTTATTTGGTTTAATTCATGTAACTATTTTTTTCTTCTACTTTTTCACTCAAATATTGAACAAACTCGTACTCATTTCCATCTGTATCTACAAAATAATCTCTAATTCTAAATTTTTCTATTTGCGTTGGGTAGTCTCTTTTATACCCTTGAGCCAATAAGTTATTAGCAATTTCTTCTACGTCTTGGACCACAAACCCAATATGATTGATTCCTATTTTGTCGTAATTTTTTCCATTTTTCTTTACATCAAGTTCGGCTTGATTTATGGCAATATATGTCTCATCATCACCAAGATGCACCCATTCCCTTGTATCAGTATCTCCACCTCTTATTTTAAAATGAGGGAAAGCTGTTTGGAAAAAATGAATTCCTTCTTTAATGTTATTTACAGTAATGTTTGCATGTTCTAAATAAATTTTTTGCATTTTCATAATGTTATGTTTTAATGATTTATAGTACAAATATCTGTTGGTTTGCTTTATAAATCAAATCGATTCTTTTTATGATTACATAGATTTTATCTATATTTGTAATATGACATCACTAATTCAACTAGAATATATTATTGCTGTAGACACCTACAGGCATTTTGTTACTGCGTCTGAAAAATGTTTTGTTACTCAGCCTACCTTAAGCATGCAAATAAAAAAAATGGAAGATGATTTAGGTGTTGTCATTTTTGACCGTACCAAACAGCCTATTATTCCAACTGAAATTGGAATAAAAATAATTGAGCAAGCCCGTATAACGATAGCCGAAGCAAAAAAGGTTGACGAAATCATTAGTGATTATAGCAATTCTATTACAGGTGAAATCAGCATAGGAATTATTCCGTCTCTTGCGCCCTACTTGCTTCCATTGTTTATTGGAAAATTCACTAAAAAGTACCCTGATGTTAATGTAAAAGTTGTAGAGCTTTTGACAGATGAAATCATTACTCAGCTAAAGAAAGATACATTGGATGTTGGCATATTGGTAACACCACTAAATGAAAAAGGAATAATAGAAGAAGCTCTTTTTTATGAGGAAATGAAAATTATCAGTAATAAATTACATGCCTTTGCTACAAAAAAAGAAATAAAAACCGAAGATTTGGCCAGTGATGACCTATGGCTTTTAAGCAATGGTCACTGCTTCCGTTCTCAAGTCGTAAATTTATGTAGCTATAAAGCAAACTTGGATAAAAAACCTCTTTTTGATTATGAAAGTGGTTCTTTAGAAACCATTAAAAAGTTAGTAGAAATTGAAGGTGGATATGCGCTTTTTCCAGAGTTAGCAGTTGACAAAACCTCTTCAAATACAATCATTAAACAAATTAATAAAACACCTTTACGAGAGGTAAGTTTTGCCTATACCAGAAATTATTCTAAAAAGCGACTGTTAACCATTCTCTCTGAAGAGATCAAAAATAATATTCCAAAGCACATGCTATCAAAAGAAAGAGGATTCGTGGTTGAATGGAGATAATGAATTAGATTTTAATGTCTTTGATATTTAACTGTAAGGTAGTGTTTCCGTTCCAATGATTTTCTTCAATGTTATAGACAATGCTAAATGGAATCCCCTCATCCAATTCATCCAATACATTTGCTAAACCAAATGCGATGCAATTAAATTTCACATCAGGATTTTCTTCTTGAAAAACCTCTAATCGCAAATGGGTTTTATCTTCCCCTATTTTTCGGGATTTGTTAGTAATAAACACATTTTCAGAAACAAAAATTGGCCGCATATTTCCTGGGCCAGTAGGAGAAAATTGTTTTAATATTTTATAAAACTGAGTGGTTATTTGATTCAGTTCCAACTTGGCATCAATGTTAATTTGGGGGATTAATAATTCATCGTCAATTTGTGTCGACACAACTTCTTCAAATTTTTGAGTAAAGGCTTCTAAATTTTCCAGTTTCATTGTCAATCCAGCCGCATATTTATGCCCACCAAACTGCTCCAATAATTCACTACAAGCATCAATGGCATCATATACATCAAAATCTTTTACCGATCGAGCTGAGCCTGTTGCTTTACCATTAGATTCAGTCAGTATTATAGTTGGCCTATAGTGCGTTTCTATCAATCGAGAAGCTACAATACCTATCACACCTTTATGCCAATCTTCTTGAAAGAGCACCGTTGTTTTTTTGTTTTGTAAAGCAACATTCTCCTCTATCTGTTGTAATGCTTCCGCTGTAATGGCCCTATCTAAGTCTTTTCGTTCAAGGTTTAATTCATTGATGTTGCCTCCAAACTTTAATGCCTTTTTTTTGTCTTCTTCTACCAGCATTTCTACAGCTTTATTTCCTGTTTCAATTCTTCCTGCAGCATTAATTCTTGGGGCAATCGTAAAAACAATATCTATAGTGGTCAGCTCTTTTTTTAAAGCTGCTAACTCCACCATGGTTTTAATTCCTAAACGCGGATTTTCATTGATCACTTTTAATCCATAATAAACAAAAACCCTATTTTCTCCGGTAATGGGAACAATATCAGCGCAGGTGCTTATCGCTAATAAATCTAAATACTCCATTAGTTTAGATTCATCTTTCCCTACTTTTTGAGTCCAAGCTTGCATGAATTTAAAACCCACTCCACAACCGGATAGTTCCTTGTACGGGTAATTACAATCTTCCCTTTTTTGATCCAAAACAGCAACTGCTTTTGGTAGTTCATTCCCTGGTCGATGATGATCACAAATAATAAAATCGACTCCTTTTTCAGTAGCGTAATCAATTTTATCGATGGCTTTAATTCCACAATCTAACGCTATAATTAATTTAAAATCATTCGCTGCAGCGTAATCAATCCCTTGCAATGATATTCCATAACCCTCAGCATACCTATCTGGAATGTAATATGCTAAGTTTTCGTAAAAGTTCTTCAAATAAGAATATACTACAGCAACAGAAGTAGTCCCATCTACATCATAATCACCAAAAACAAGAATTTTCTCGTTTTGCTCAATTGCGTATTGTAGTCGTTCGACAGCTTTACCCATATCCTTCATTAAAAAAGGATCATGAATTTCATCTAAAGAAGGTCTGAAAAAGGTTTTGGCTTTTTCGAAAGTATCAATCTTTCGTTGTAATAAAATACTGGTGAGGGTTTCGTCTAAGTTATTAAGTTCTGACGAAAGTAATTTAATCTCTTCAGAATTAGACTGCTCTTTTATTTTCCACCGTTTTTCCATTGCTGCTCAAATATACTTTTTTGAGACCATTAAAAAGTGTCGGCTTAAATGAATTTCTGTAAGATTTTTTAACGAGAATAAATGACTTTATTTATTCATCACTTTAGTCTGAATTCGGATAGATTCTTGATGAATAATGTCTAACATTTTTTTAATAAAATCATCACTCAACCCTACTTTTTCAGCTAAAAAAGAACGATTTGCTAAAATTTTCTCCCAACGTTCTAATTGAAGTATTGTTACATTATTCTGACTCTTATATTCTCCTATTTTTTCAATAATTGCCATTCGCGATGAGAACTTATTGATTAACTCTTCATCCAGTTCATCAATAACAGTACGTAATTGCTCTAATTTATTAATGAAATCTTCACTACCAGCATCTTTTTCACGTAAAATTAATTGCCCGAATAAGCCTTCCAGTTCTGATGGGGTTAATTGTTGTTTTGCATCACTCTTTGCTGCTAAAGGATTCGTGTGACTTTCTAACATTAAGCCTTCCATATCTAAATCCAATGCTTTTTGAGATACATAAGCGATAAGGTCTTTATCGCCTGCAATATGGCTTGGATCACAAAATAGAGGTAGATCTGGGCACATCAATTTTAATTCTATAGGAATTTCCCACATTGGAGCATTGCGGTAAGATGATTTATCAAAAGATGAAAAACCCCTATGAATTGCAGCTAATTTATCAATTCCCGCAGCATTAATTCTTTCCAATGCTCCTACCCATAAATTGATGTCTGGTGTTATTGGGTTTTTAACAAACACTGGAATATCAACACCTTTAAGTGCATCAGCAATTTCTTGAATTGAAAATGGATTTACCGTTGTTCGTGCTCCTATCCACAAAACATCAATACCATTCTTTAAGCATGCCTCTACATGCTCTGCGTTAGCCACTTCTGTTGCAACAGGTAAACAAACTTCATTCCCTGCGTTTTTCAACCATTTTAACCCTTCAACTCCAACACCTTCAAAAGAGTTTGGGCGAGTTCTAGGTTTCCATATCCCGCCTCGTAAAATAGATACGTTGTTAGATTTAGTTATTTCTTTAGCAGTTTGAAGTACTTGGTCCTCAGACTCAACACTGCACGGTCCAGAAATAATTATAGGAGTTTTTTGAGAAAGCCAGCCATTCTTATTTGCTATGTTTAGTTCTAATCTCACTAAACAAACTACGCTAACGCTTTATTTTTTTGTGACTCTAATAGAGATTTTACGGTAGCAACTATTGCTTTATCATCAAAGAGACACTCATCATACAATTCTGGCTGAGTTCCATGTTCTATGAATTTATCAGGTATTCCTAATCGTTTTACCTCAGCTTGGTAATTATTGTCAGCCATAAACTCCAAAACAGCACTTCCCATTCCTCCCATGATAGTTCCATTTTCTACTGTAATTACCTTTTTAAATTTACCAAAAACTTCGTGTAATAATATTTCATCAATCGGTTTCACAAAACGCATATCGTAATGTGCTACATTAATTCCTTGCTTTTCTAATATCTCTGACGCTTTTACAGCATAATTTCCAATATCTCCAATCGTCAGTATAGCAACATCTTCACCGTTTCTCACCCTTCTTCCTGTCCCAATTTTTATCTTTTTGAAAGGGGTTTTCCAATCTACCATTGCTCCTGTTCCTCTTGGATAACGGATAGAAAATGGCCCATTATTTTCAGCCTGAGCGGTATACATTAGGTTTCTCAATTCTTCTTCATTCATTGGAGCAGAAACAATCATGTTAGGAATACATCTAAAGTAAGCCAAATCATAAGCTCCATGATGTGTTGAACCATCAGCACCAACTAACCCGCCTCTATCCAAACAAAAAACAACTGGTAAATTTTGTAACGCCACATCATGTATCACCTGGTCATAGGCTCGTTGCATAAAAGATGAGTAAATGTTGCAAAAAGGAATTAACCCTTGAGCGGCCATTCCTGCAGAAAATGTAACCGCATGTTGTTCAGCAATACCTACATCAAATGCCCTATCTGGCATAGCTTTCATCATAATGTTTAGCGAGCAGCCAGATGGCATTGCTGGTGTAACACCAACTATTTTATCATTTTTTTCGGCTAACTCTACTATCGTATGTCCAAAAACATCTTGGTATTTTGGTGCTGTTGGATTTTTTGGGGCTATTTTAATAATCTCCCCCGTATCCTTATTAAATAAGCCTGGTGCATGCCATTTTGTAGTATCTCCCGATTCAGCAGGTTTATAACCTTTCCCTTTTTCAGTAATGCAGTGTAATATTTTTGGCCCTGGGATATCTTTTAAATCTTCCAACACTTTTGCCATGTAATTTACATCATGGCCGTCAACAGGTCCAAAATACCTGAAATTTAACGATTCAAATAAGTTACTTTGCTTTAATAGTGTAGACTTTATCCCATTTTCAATTTTTTGGACAATTGCCTGAGCATTAGGCCCAAACTTGCTAACTTTTCCTAATAAATGCCATACTTCATCTTTTACTTTATTGTAGGTATGGGAAGTTGTTATGTCCGTTAAATAATCTTTTAGTGCTCCTACATTTGGATCAATTGCCATGCAATTGTCATTCAATACAATTAACAGGTTCGTATTCTCTACTCCTCCATGGTTCATCCCCTCAAAAGCCATTCCTGCAGTCATAGAACCATCACCAATTATAGCAACATGTTGTCTATCTTCTTTTTTATATTGAGAGGCCACAGCCATTCCTAATGCTGCTGAAATGGACGTAGATGAATGTCCTACCGCAAAAGCATCATACTCACTCTCCGATGGTTTTGGGAAACCACTTATTCCTTTATAAATTCTATTGGTATGAAATTGCGCTCTTCGACCAGTAAGTATTTTATGGCCATAGGCTTGATGGCCAACATCCCATACCAATCTATCATCTGGAGTATTAAAAACATAATGCAACGCTACCGTTAACTCTACAACACCCAAACTCGCACCAAAGTGCCCCCCTTTTTGAGAAACTACGTCAACAATAAAATCTCTTAACTCTTCGCACAATTGTGGTAAATCGTCTTCAGAAATTTTATCTCTTAAGTCTTGTGGAATATTTATTTGCTGTAGTAGCTTTCCTGTTTTGTAATCAGTCATGCAATCAGATTATTACCTTACAAAGATAGTCAATATTTATCAATGAAATGAACTGTTTAACAAACAAGATATTGTTGAAATTATAGTGGAAATGAAAGTATTAACAAGATTTAACGAAAACCGATTCTAATTGAACAAATTGATGACAGTTTTCTTTATATGTCTAACACCATCTTTCCCTATGGCAATAACGGTCATGTAATACTGCCCCTGAATCAATAGGTTACCACTTTGATCTCTACCATCCCATACATCATCTAAAGAATTCATAAAATAAACTGGTTTCCCTTTGCTATCAACAATTTGTACTTGAATCTTACTTATGTTTTTTCCTCTAACCTTAAGAATATCATTTTCACTATCCCCATTAGGCGAAATCACATTCTGTAATGGTGTTTGTATAGAAGAGCTGTAATCTTTCTCCACAATAATTCTAGTGTAAGCTACCTTACTATTCCCTTCTGTATCTATTCCTGTTAACTTTACCGTATACGTACCTTCTTCTGAGAATACATATACTGGAGACTCCTCGCTAGATTCATCAGATCCATCATTGTTAAAATCCCAAAAATATTGTTCGGAATTACCCAATGCATCAAACTGAACAGTAAATGGTGCTTTACCTTTACTCGCATCAACATTTATATTAACAGCTAATTTAGTTAATTCTTCTACCTTAATAGGTTTAATTAATTTAGGTGCAGGTTTTACAACAACAGAATTCTTTATTGGATCTTCAGGTGTAACGGCAGCAGCAAAACCTTGTTCATCTTGTTGAGCAGAATTTTCATTGCCATTTGTTGTATTTGTATTTCCTTGACGTTCTAATTTATTAGGTTCAACGGCAAGATTATGGTCAGAAACGATTTCTTTTTCGTCCACAACATCATTATCTATAACCACATTATTCTCCTCAATAATTGTAAGTACTGGTTCTTCAGCTGCTTCAATAACATGCTCATCAGCAACAACGTTTTCCGCAATTGTTGTTTCTTCTTCAAAAAGATTAGGAATAAAATAAGCAGAAGTAGCAACCGTACCAAGTATCGCAGCTCCAGCAATCATTTTTATTGCCAACGATTTTCCTGCAAAACCAGCCACTGTAGATGGGTCAACTTGTGGAGTTGAACTAACCCCTGAACCTGAAGAAATTGAATTCTCAACATTGGTCCATACACTTGGATCAACATTAGCTTCAAACCCGTCAAATGCTTGTTTAAAAATTTCGTCTATGTTTTCTAATCCGTCTTTCAATTTATATAACTTTTTCTTTTAATAATATCTTTTGCAAATATGCCCTTGCTCTTGAGAATTGTGATTTAGAAGTATTTACTGAAATATTAAGTTCCGCTGCAATCTCTTTGTGCGAATACCCTTCAATCACATACATATTAAACACTGTCTTGAATCCTGTTGGCATATTTTGAATTACCTTAAGTAAATCTTGTGCCGACAACGCATCAATAGCATTTTCGTTGTAATTGTGTAATTGATAATCCACTTTGTCTATTTCAACATTATTCATCATTTTTTTATTTTTCCGAATATTGTCTAAAGCAGTATTTACAATAATTTTTCTAATCCAACCTTCCAAAGAACCATTGTGGTTATACATGTCTAACTTTTCAAAGACTTTGATAAACCCCATTTGTAAAACATCTTGCGCCTCTTCCGAATCTTTGGAGTACCTTAAACATACTCCCATCATTCTTTTAGAATAATACTCGAACAATTGCTTCTGAGCAAGGGTGTCCTTTTCAAGACACTTGTTGACCAGTTGCTCTTCGTTCATTTTCATTCTATTCAGTGTTAAGATGTTATTTGACGCAAAAAGGTTGCATCAATAAATATAAAGTTAAACAAATCCATCTACCAGTTTATTTTTAACTTTGATTTTCATTCTTAAAATAAGAAAATTATAATGGCAACTGTAATGGATAAAATGGCTCTTATTCAATCTATATTTATAGATTCGAAGGAAAAAGCCTTGTCCATTACTGATTTTGATGAACTAAACAACTTATTGTTAAATAACGATGCAGCGTTTATTTCTATTGCTTATGAAGCCGCTTCTATGGGAATAGCCATCAAAAGCATTCAAAATAACAATACGTTAGACATTTGGAGCAACTTCTATCAAAAACATGGATTAAAGCATGCAACGCAAGTACATGTTGGCTTAGGATGGGCTCTATCTGAGTTAAATTTAGATGTTTCCGATTATTTAGATAACCTCGAACCGATGCTAAAATATAGGATTATTGATGGGTTTGCTTATTATGATGGGAAATTTAAAAGACGACAAGCGGTTAGAATGCAACAAATTCCAGAGAATTTAGATGATTTGAGCATTAGGGCTTATAATCAAGGTTTAGGAAGGAGTTTTTGGTACCTTGCACAGGGTGAACCCGAAAAATTAATTCGATTCTTTGAGATTTTTCCAGAAACAAGACATTTTGATATGTGGCGTGGGATTGGTGTTGCTGTTGCTTATGTTGGAGGTATAGAAACTACCGTTTTAGAAAAACTAATTCAAAATTCGGGCAAACACATAAATGCTTTTAAATCTGGTATTGCAATAGGAAGTCAAACCAAAGAAAAGGCCGATGCAGTATCAATTGACACTGAAAATATTTGTCAATTTATTTTAGGGTTAAGCACTACGGAAGTAGATGAAAAATTAAATCTATTGGAGAAAGAGTTAAGTTCATCACCCGAAACCATCTATTTTGATTGGATTAAAAATATAGAGCATTCCATATGAAACTATACATCATACCAACACCAATTGGCAACTTAGAGGACATTACTTTACGGGCGCTAACAATTCTAAAAGAAGTGGATGTAATTCTTGCTGAAGATACACGGCAAACCTCTAAACTCTTAAAACATTATGAAATCAATAAAAAATTAGTGGCCCACCACCAACACAATGAACATAAAACTTTAGAAAGAATTATCGATACCATTAAAAGTGGAGAATCAATAGCAATGGTTAGCGATGCAGGAACACCCGCAATTTCTGACCCAGGATTTTTATTGGTTCGAGAATGTATTAAGAATGATATAGACGTAGAGTGTTTACCTGGAGCAACTGCTTTTGTACCTGCTTTGGTTAACTCTGGTTTACCCTGTGACAAATTTGTTTTTGAAGGTTTTTTGCCTCACAAAAAAGGAAGGCAAACACGGTTAAAGCTTTTAGCGGAAGAAACCAGAACAATTGTTTTTTATGAATCTCCACACCGATTATTGAAAACCTTAAAACAATTCGCGGAATATTTCGGTGAGGGAAGACGAGTTTCAGTTTCGAGAGAACTCACTAAAATGCATGAAGAAAATGTCAGAGGCACGGTTCTTGAACTAATAAATTACTATGAAACTAATACCCTTAAGGGAGAAATCGTCATCATTGTAAATGGTTATGAAAAATAAATATTCAATACTATTCGCTCTTCTATTCGGTTCCAGCTTTATATTTGGTCAATCATTAAAAAACATAAAGAAGTTTGGTGATAACCCTGGTATGTTAAAAATGTATTTACATGTCCCAAAAAAAATAGATAAATCTAAAAACCCACCATTGGTTTTAGTTTTGCACGGATGCACTCAATCAGCAAAAAGTATTGGGGAAGCCACAGGGTGGAATAAATTAGCAGATTCTTTAGGTTTTATTGTACTTTACCCTGAACAACGAATGCTCAATAACATAAGCAAATGCTTTAATTTTTTCATTGGCATGAAGGCTAAAAAAGACAAAGGTGAAGTTGCTTCGATAAAAAATATGGTTACCTATTCTATTAACGAATACAACGTTGATCAATCAAAAATATTTATTACTGGAATGTCAGCAGGAGCAGGAATGAGTAATGTTTTGTTAAATGCTTACCCGGAAACGTTTAATGCAGGAGCCTTATTGGCTGCGCCTCCTACATTATTTGATGGACTCAACGAAACAGCTAAAATTGTTCCAAGGATTGTTATCGTGCAAGGAGATGAAGATAATGTTACCAATCCTAAAATGGGAGAAAAAGTGTTGGCCCAATGGGTTAAAAAAAATAAGATGGATTCCACAAACTTTAAAGTAACAGACAACTTTATGGAAAACAGCTTGTTAAAAACGAGATCTTATTACAATTCAAAAAAAGAACTAAAAATCGTAATGCTTAACATCAAAAATACAGGGCATAAAGTTTTAATTGATCCAGGAGAAAGTATCAGACATGGTGGCAAGTCAGGGGTTCACACCAAAGACATTGATTTTCATTCTACCTTTTGGATAGCTGATTTTTTTGGTCTTATAAATTGAAAATGATTACCTTTCGACTCACAAAACAAGACAATGGAAAATCAATATGACGTAACAATTTTAGGTGGCGGATTAGCTGGCCTAACACTCTCTTTACAATTGAAACAAGACAACCCAGACATTAAGGTTTTGGTATTGGAAAAACGTGATGATTCTGCTCCCGAAGCAGCTTTTAAAGTAGGGGAATCCTCTGTAGAATTGGGAACCCATTATATGAGAGAAGTGTTAAATCTCAAAGATTATTTAGATGCTGACCAATTACCTAAGCATGGGCTGCGTTTTTTCTTATCTCCTAAACATAAGGATGAAATCCACAAGAGAGTAGAACTTGGTCCAAAGGAATTTTTACCTGTTCCAAGTCATCAAATTGATAGGGGCGTTTTTGAAAATGATTTAGTTGGAATGTCAAGAAAAATAGGTAACGATGTCTTATTAGGCGCTAAAGTCGAAAATGTTGACATTAATGATGAAACACATCAAGTAACTTATGCTGTTGATGGAAAGTCAACAACGGTAAATACAAGGTGGGCAGTAGATGCCACTGGTCGAGCAAGTTTCATGAAACGAAAGTTAAATTTTGCAGAATCAATTGATCATAATATTAATTCATCTTGGTTTAGAGTCGATTATAAGATTGACATAGACACATGGTCAGACGATGCAAAATGGCATTCTTATGTAAAAGATGGTTTACGTCATTTTAGCACCGTGCACCTTATGGACAAAGGGTATTGGGTATGGATAATCCCTTTAGTTGGAGACAGGACTAGTGTTGGAATTGTTGCTGACCAAGCTATTCACGACTTTAAAGATTACAATACATTAGAAAAGTCATTGGCATGGATTTCTAAGAACGAACCTCAATTTGGAGAAATTTTAGATGAACTTCATGATAAAATTTTGGATTTTAAATTGATGAAACATTTTGCACATGCTTCTCAAGAAACTTTCTCAACTGATCGTTGGACAGTGTGTGGAGAATCAGGTTTATTTGGTGACCCATTTTATTCACCAGGAACTGATTTTATCTCTATCGCCAATACGCTTACTGCAGATTTAATTCAACGAGACCTTAAAGGTGAAGATGTATTTTACAGAACGAAATTCCATGCACAAGTGTTTCGTGCACTCTACGACAATTGGATGCCATTGTATGTTAATCAATATCCGCTTTGGGGTAGCACTCAAATAATGGTTACTAAAATAATTTGGGATTGGGCAGCTTATTGGGGAGTAAATTGCTTACTATTTATAAATAATGGACTGACCAATTTAGAATTAATGAAAGAAGCCGTTGCAGGACCAACTGCATTAATGAATAAATACGGTGAAATCAGTATACAAATGCAGCGTCTCTTTAAAGATTGGGAGCCCTATGATAAAGCCGACATCACAGACAGGTATATTGATCCCTTTGATTTAGACTTTATGAAAACTTTACAAGAAGATATTGTCGAAAAACAAGTTGATACGGAAGAACTTCAACGTAAGCTAATTGAAAACATGGAGTTATTGGAACATGTTGCTGCAGAAATTTTCAGGTTGGTAAGCAATGTGGCTCATGGTACTTCTATGGATATTACTGTTGACCCTTACACTATGTCACTTAATAATGACAGATCTATTGAAAGTGAAAACAGTAAGGATTTAGGAAGTAAAGAATATATTGCTAAAGAATTAAAAAATATGTGGATGTATGAAATTTCATTGGAAAAATCCATTTGAATTATCATTCAATTAACGCTTCTATGAATAATTTGAGATAATTATCCTTTGTTAATCGATTGTGTAAATTGATGAAAATCATATCGGCCCATCTGTTTACATCTTAATTTTACATTAAATTCTATCTTTATGAAAAGAATACTATTCCTCTCTGTTTTAATTTTTGTTTCTGTTCCTTTTATTGCTCAAAATAAGATATCTGCTAAGGAAATTGTTAAAAAAGCTGATGATTTGATGAAGGGAGTAAAGACAACAAAAGCAGAAATGATAATTACAACTGTCCGTCCAAAATGGAAAAGGACGATGAAAATGAAAACTTGGTCTAAAGGAACAAACTTGAGCATGATTTTATTTACTTCACCGGTTAAAGAGAAAGGAATAACATTTTTAATGAAAGGAAAAGAAGTCTGGAATTGGATTCCTTCTATAGAAAGAACCATTAAACTTCCTCCTTCCATGATGATGCAAAGTTTTATGGGTACGGATTTCACCAATGATGATTTAGTGAAACAATCATCCATAGTTAAAGATTATAATCACAAAATTATTGGGGAAGAGACAATAGAGGGAAGAAAGTGTTATAAAATAGAACTGATACCTCATGAAGACGCAGCAGTAGTTTGGGGGAAAATAATCGTTTGGATTAGTCATGATAATTATTTTCAATTAAAGGTTAATTTTTATGATGAAGATGATGAATTGGTTAATAAAATGAGGGCTTACGATATTAAAAATTTGGGAGGAAGATTACTTCCTGCTAAAATGGAAATTACCCCTATGGATAAAAAGGGTCAAAAAACGGTAATGGAATACACTTCGTTAGAGTTTGACGTCCCTTTTAAGGATAATTTTTTTACTGTCCAAAACATGAAAAGGCTTAAATAACTAAAACCTATCTGTTTGTTACTGAAGCTCGCTTGGCGAAACATATGGAGAAATAAATCTAGGACTATTATAACCCTCGCTGCGGTTTCTGTCGCTGTAATTCTTTCCGTTTTAATGATGAGTGCTAAAAACGGTGTCTATGAGAACATGATCAAGTCCTTAATTGGTGATTATACTGGTTTCGCTCAAGTTCATTCCAATGGTTACTGGGATGATAAAACAATAGATAACTCCTTAGCTTTTAATGACAGCATTCTATCTCAAATTGAAAGCTCAAAGTTGATTGAAGGTTACTCTCCCCGAATAGAAAATTTTGCCTTAGTTGTTGCAGAAAACATGACAAAAGGGGCAATGGTTATTGGAGCCGACCCAGAAAAAGAAAAACGTTATAACTCTCTTAATGAAAGAGTTATAAAAGGAAAATACCTAAGCGAGGATGATAAACAGGTAATGGTCGGTGCGGGATTGGCAGAATATTTAAAGGTAACTATTGATGATACCTTGGTTTTACTTAGTCAAGGATATCATGGGTCGAGTGCGGCAGGAAAATATGCCATTAAAGGCATCATAAAGTTTGGCTCTCCTGAATTAAGTAAACAATTAATCTTTTTACCCATTAAAGAAGCTCAACTTTTTTATGGGGTTGAAAACAGGTATACAAATATTATTTTACACCTCGATAATACCGATGATGCTAAATTAGTAACTGAACAACTTAGACCTAAATTGGGTAAAAACCATGAAGTTATGGATTGGGAAGAGTTAGCCCCAGATTTAAAAAACATGATAGCTACAGATAAGGTAGAAGGTTATATTTTTATGTTTATTCTGTACATGGTCATTTCATTCGGTCTATTTGGAACTATGCTGATGATGTTATCGGAAAGAAAACATGAATTTGGTGTTTTGATAGCAATAGGAATGAAACGACTAAAATTAGCAATTATGGTATGGTTAGAATTGGTAATTATTTCAATCCTTGGAGCTATAGCAGGCTGCATATTAGCTTTTCCTATTTGTGCTTATTTCTACTATAATCCAATTTATTTTAGTGAAGACATGGCTGATATTTATGAAGATTTTGGCATTGAAGCTATGATTCAATTTTCATTAGATCCCAATATATTTATTCAACAAGGGGTAATCATTTTAATTATATCCATTGGAATAGGGCTATTTCCTTTTATTAAAACGCAAAAGTTGGATGCTATTAAACAAATGAGAGCTTAGGTTATGATTTTTAAAGTTGCTTGGCGAAACATATGGAGACACAAGATTAGAAGTTTGGTAGTAATCATTGCCTTAGCATTAGGTTTATGGGCTGGTGTGTTTTCTTCCGCTTTCACTCAAGGAATGATGAATCAAAAAATAGAAAGTGTCATTCGGATGGAAATGTCCCATTTTCAAATACATCAACCAAAATTTAGAGATGAATTTGATTCTAAATTATTTATTAAAGATGGGCTATCTATACAGAAAATAATCAATCAAGAAAAAGATGTCGTTGCTTCTTCTGGTCGAATAATAGCAATGGTAATGTTGGGTTCGGCCAATACTAATGGCTCAGTTAAGTTAAATGGAATTATTCCATCTGATGAAGCCATTGTTACTGAATTAGACCAAAAAGTGACTACAGGAGCTTATTTTGAAGGAGTAAAACGCAACCCGATATTGATTAGCCAAAAAATTGCAGAAAAGTATAAAGTAAATGTCAAATCAAAAGTTATTATAACACTACAGGACATCAATGGTGAAATTACAGCAGGAGCATTCAAAGTAGTTGGTATTTACAATACCAAAAACGGCATGTATGACGAAATAAATGTGTTTGTAAGGCGAAGCGATATAGCTAATCTTATGGTGGCTGAAGACAATGTACATGAAATAGCGGTTTTACTAAACAATCATGATTTAGCTGAACCAATGGCAACAAAATATCAAAAGGCTTACCAAGAATTAGAAGTACTTCCTTGGATGGACTTATCAACTGGTATGCGGATGATGATAGAGATGATGGGTACTTATACATTAATAATTGTTGGTATAATTCTAATCGCTTTGCTGTTCAGCATTATCAATACAATGTTAATGGCCGTATTAGAACGTGTTAAAGAAATAGGAATGTTAATGTCGATAGGCATGTCAAAACCAAAAGTGTTTTTTATGATTTTAATTGAAACCGTGTGCCTAACCTTTTTGGGTGCGCCATTGGGCTTATTATTTTCATATGGTTCAATTACTTATTTCGGACATACAGGAATTGATTTGGGTTCAGCTGCCTATGCAGACATGGGGTTTTCAAACGTCATTTATCCAAGTCTGGAATTTGGAGATTATTTGGATGTATCAATTATGGTAATTATTATGGCAATAATTGCATCCATTTACCCGGCAATAAAAGCATTACGATTAAATCCTGTTGAAGCCATCAGAAAAATTTAAATTTATGAGTGTAATTGAAACCAATAAACTTTGCAAAACATTTGAAGGAGTTGTCCCGGTAAAAGCTGTAGACAACGTTGACCTAAAAATAGAAAACGATGAATTCACAGCAATAGTTGGTCCCTCTGGTTCTGGAAAAACGACATTATTAAACATTATTGGAGGTTTAGATAGACCCACATCAGGATCTGTTAAGGTAAATGATATTGAACTAAACAACCTGTCTGATAATGAATTGATAAAGTTCCGTCTAAAACATATTGGATTTGTTTTCCAGAGTTATAATTTAATTCCTGTACTCACAGCAAGAGAAAATACGGAATTTGTTATGCTCTTGCAAAATACTACGGTCGAAGAACGTAACGAAAGAGTAGATGCTTTGCTAAAAGAAGTTGGATTAGAAGATAAAGTCAATAGTCGTCCTTTAGAACTAAGTGGTGGACAACAACAACGGGTTGCAGTGGCACGAGCATTAGCTTCCAAGCCAGATTTTGTTTTAGCCGATGAACCAACTGCTAATCTCGATTCTAAATCTGCAGAAAACTTGTTAGATATTATGCTCAGATTGAACAAAGAAGAGGGAATAACCTTTGTTTTTTCCACTCACGACCAACGAGTAATAGATAGAGCTCGCAGAGTTATTACATTAGAGGATGGTAAAATAATTTCGGACATTACACAAAATGAAAATTAAACTTTTCATACTTTTTTCCTTGTTGATCATACATGGACTTTCTTTTTCTCAAGAGAAAAAGAAGTTTAAAGATGTGATCAATATTTATGGTTATGTGAAATATTTGCCTTCATTCTCCTTCACTAATGCTAACGGTATTTCTTCAGATCATTTAATACATAACCGAATAAATATTAAAGCTTTTATCTCTAATTCTTTTACAGCTCGTATAGATGTTAGAAACCGGATTTTCTTTGGAGAAACAGTTAATGCTACTCCTTATTATGGACAATTGGTTGACCAAGATAATGGAGAAGTTGACATGTCTTATCTGATCGTTGATGAAGATGCAGTTGTTCTACATTCTATGATAGACAGAGCTTATTTAGATTTTTCTAAAGGAAAATGGGAAGTGCGAGCCGGTAGACAACGAATTAATTGGGGAATTAACCTTGCCTGGAATGCCAATGATTTATTCAATGCGTACAACATTGTTGATTTTGATTATCAAGAACGACCAGGTTCCGATGCATTACGTGTTCAATATTACACGGGTGATGTTTCGCATATTGAAGTGGCATACAAACCGGGAGAAGATATTGACGAAAGCATTATTGCAGCACTTTATAAGTTTAACAAGGCCAAATATGATTTTCAGGTCATTGCAGCAAATTATTATTCGGATGTTGCTCTTGGAGGAGGATGGGCAGGAAACATTAAAAATACTGGGTTTAAAGGAGAAGCAACTTATTTTCAGACCAGAGAGAATTTTAGTGATACCTCTGGCATATTAAGCTTATCAACCTCCATTGATTATTCATTTAAAAAAGGGATTTATGTGAATGGAGCATTTTTACTCAATAGTGATGGCCTTACTTCAGCAACAGCTGGCTTACCATCATTTGGAGCTAACCAACTTACGGCAAAAAGTTTAATGCCTACTAAATACTCTTACTTTGTTCAACTTTCTGGAGCGATCTACCCTCAACTTAATGGTAGTGTATCTGTAATTTATGGACAAGGAATGAACATTTTATTTTTTATGCCTGCTCTCGCTTACTCTTTACATGAGAATTGGGATTTGAGTTTAACAGGTCAAATTTACTTCGGAGAAGAACAAAGCAAATTCAAAAATTTGGGAAATAGTATTTTTTTAAGAGTACAGTTTAGCTATTGATGAAAAATCGGGAGTAAAATACTCCCGATTTAACTTAATACAACTTATTTTTTTATACCTAAAGGCAATCGTAAGCCAACAACAACATTTCTACCCATATTATATATTCCACTGGATTTCAGTCTGGATAAATGGTTAAAATACTTCCTGTCAAATAAATTGGTAACACCAAAGTTTACTTCTAAGGGTTGTTTCCATAACATCAAATTAGCGCCTATCGATCCATTTACCAAAACATAAGTTAATGTTCCTGTTTCATGAACGTCAATATTATTTTGAGCAAAAATGGTGTTGACTCCTACGCTCACATATGGGCTTTTAATAAATTTAAAATCCTTTAGTTCTGCCTTGAGTGTATTTAGCAAATTGTTCCCCGGAATTCTGGGTAAGTTGCTTCCATCTGCTCTTTTACCAATAACCATGGCATATTGGGTCTCAAAATGTAACCAGTGCATCGCATGTGGATGAATATCTATGGTAGTTTCGAAACCATATAAATTGGCATCTGTTTGAGAATACTCAAACAATTGCACATCTTCCACAATACTATCTTTTGGAGCTAAATGAATAAAGTTATTGATGTGGTTATAAAACCCTGAAAAAGCCCAGGAAACATGTTCAGAAGTCAACTCAACTCCTAAGTCTAACTCTACATTATTCTCTGTGGTAAGATTAGGATTACCCAACTCATAACGCAACGCTCCATGATGAACACCATTAGAAGTTAACTCTGCTAAATTAGGCGCTCTAAAACCTGTAGCCACGTTACTACGAACCAACCAGACAGAGTCCAACTGGTAAGTTATCCCAAATGAACCATTTACCGCAGCATAACTCACATCAATAGGTTCGATCTCTGTATGTTCTTCTTCCTCTTCATCATGATGCACCTCATCAGTAACGATTGTTTTTAGATCGTATCGAATTCCTGATAGAAAATTTAACTTTTTCATTTTATACTTAAACAATGAAAAAACACCAAACTGATTAATGTTGGCATCAGGTATCAAAACCTCATGTCCTCTATTTGTATTCTTTTGCGTTTTACCCTGACTTCCAACAACGATGTTAAGCTTTTTTGTATTTGTCAAAAACCATTTTACATCATAATTGTAAGTAGTTAAATTCATATCCAATGCTCCGGTATCTTGTAAATTATACCACAATTTTTGCCTGAAATATTCAGCACCTTCATGCTCCTCATTTTCTTCATGTTCCTCATGTTCCTCTTCTGATTCATGAGCATGCTCGTCTTCAAATTCTTTTCTATCATTATTCTGATAGCCAAGGTTTACGCTTACTTTAGAATCACCAAAAAAGAAGGTATTCTCCATCGACAACACATTAGAAGTGGTTAACTGATAAGGAATCATCACATCTTTATCAAAATTCTGAAACGATTGCTCCTCAGGAATTCCAATAGCCGCCTGGTTAAATGAATAGGTAATGTCTGTTACCCATGGTTTTGTAATAAAACCAACACTTCCTCTAATGGCTCGTTCATTAAAACGAGTATTGGTAACACGCAAATGTTGTTCATCAAAAATATCAGCTGATTGTTTGTAATCCGAATGTGCATTATAACCAGCATTTAAAGCAAAACGAACATGTTCTTTCGTAGCTTTTATCCCAAAATTGGTTTTATATCCATCGGTATTGGAAAAGTATTTACTTCCAACAGTTGCCTGAACGGTATTCACCGGGGCTGGTTTTTCTGCAACAAAATGCAGCACACCACCCATTGCATCTGCTCCATATAACAATGAAGATGGTCCTTTGATAATTTCCACTTTATCAATACCCAGTTCATTTAATCCTAAACCATGGTCATCACCCCATTGCTGATTGTCGAATGGCATTCCTTGATTATACACCAACACCCTATTATTGCTTAATCCTCGAATTACTGGTTTACTTATCCCTACTCCTGTTTCAACAATACTAACCCCAGCAACATTACCTAACGATTGCATCAATGATGCATTCGGTGATTGTCGCAACTGTTTAGCATCAAACTGAATAACCTCTACGGGATTTTCTTCTTGGCTGCTTTGGTATACCGAAGAAACTACAAATTCCTTAGTTTCAATGACCGAATGTTGCAACTCAAAATCCATGGTAATGGGCTCATTACCAACATTAATGGTTTTGATAATTACATCATAACCAATAAAAGAAATCTGAATTTTATAATTTCCCTCTCTGGATATTTTTAATTCATAATTCCCATCAACATCGGTAACTACTCCTTTTTTAATTTCAGGTAAATAAATATTTACCCCAGGTATAGATTCTTTGTTATGGGCATCTATGACTTTCCCTTTAATAATTTGTGCTTTTAATGCACAACTGGCTGCCAATAAAGCAACCATTAATAATAAATTTTTCATGTTTATTTTTTTAAATAGTTAAAATATTAAACAATACATCAGTACTGCTTAATGGATAACGAGACTATTTAAAACTGAGGAGGTCCTCTTAAAGAAAGGGTGTCTATACAAAGGTTTTTAACTAAATGTAAAAACCTAATGTTTATCTGAATATCCTGATAATGAATGAAATTTTCTAACCCTTTTATTCCATCAGTAACTGTACTAATAGAAAAAACAAACTCACAAATAAAATCTGAATGTTGAAATTCAAATTCATGAAAATGGTTAACGTCTTTACTGATGCAAGCATGGGCTACATGATCGTGCTCAAAAAACTCATGCACAGACTTTCCAATAATAACATTTAAAAATGTTACCACTAAAACTACACTCAATATATTTTGAAGTACTTTCACGTTAATGACACAAAGTTAATCTTTTTTCAATATAGCATTCCATCCCTGAGCGGTTAATTCCTGAACCTGTTCACTTTTAGATATAAACTGATAGCTTTCTTTATCCGAAGTAATGTGACCAATTACTGCTACCCTTTTTTGATCTTTTATTTTTTCATAATCATCTAACGATATCTTAAAGAACAAGTAGTAATCTTCACCACGATTTTAGGCAGATACGGCTGG
>JAJCYO010000161.1 GCA_029262875.1 Flavobacteriales bacterium | reverse complement strand
TAAATCCCCTCGAGTTTGATTCAGCTCATTGTTGATACTATTATAATCATTCGATGCCTTATTGATGTCATTTACAGCTTTGTTAAACTCATCAACATCCTGTTGTGTTCTTTTTGATTCACTCTTTGCATCAAAAGCAGTTTTAACTTTAGTGAAGTTCTCGTTTTTCATATAAAAATCGATAATAACATTTATATGCTCCTCTGCTTCTTTTTTATAAAAAGTAAGCATGTTTTTACATGCAGTTTTAATCGTTGGATCACCTTTAAAGCTTTTTATAGGGGTAAGCTTTTCAATTCCTTCTTTAGAATAGGTAATGAGAGAGTTTTTATTTTGTTCTATACTATTTACATCTTCTCTTTGCATCGCATCTAATATGTATGCCTCTTGTTTGTAGGATTTAAAAAATATTAAATAAATCTCACGATAATAATCAAATACTTTATTGGCTTCATCTAACTTCTTACCAATTTCAGTCATTTCAGAATTTATTGTAATATCATTGGTTTTAGCATAAGCACGTTGTTGTGCTTGGAGCATTTTCCCTGCATCTGTCAACCGTTCATTTGCTTTGTCCTGTGCTAACATATAAGCTTCCATCGCGTCAAAAGATTGCTCAGAAATTTCTTCCATATCCACAATTTTTGCATAATCATAATTTAAAACATCATAACTAATCGTTAGGTATGATATTACGGAATCCCTTAATGCATTATCACCATCATAGCCTTTGATTTTTTTAATAGCTTCCTTAGCTTTCTCTATTGTTTTGAGTACCTCTTTTCTCTTTTTCTCTACTTTTCTCGCGCTTTTTCCATGAGCCACTGCCGAGGTATAGTCCCAAGTGTCTTGATTAATGGTTTTATATTGATCACTCATGTAGTTCATATACTCTACTGGAGATTTAAACGATTGACAGAATATTACGGTAGGGGCTACCAGCATAATTAAAATGATTAAAATTCTTGTTTTCATAGTAAAAATTATTTGTTCTCTATTTTTATTAAGTCTAAAATTATATGGAAAGCTTCTTCCAAATAAATATCTTTTTTCAATTGATTAATCGATACTTGATTTATTTCTTTCGTATACTCATCCATTTTTACAACATCACTGTCGTAAGTAATTTCATTAATTTCATAATTGGAAGTTGTGCGTTCTTCAATTTCTCCTAAGATACTGTTTTTAGTTGAATTGCCTTCATTTTGATAAACGACATATTCTTTAATCGATAGCGGTACTAACAGGGTGTCACTATTGTCACTCTCCAATAAATTGTTATTGGCAACTATTTTTTGAAAAATAGAATCCGAAGCAATCCGATTTTTACTATTGGATAATAGCTCTTGATAAGGAAGGGTGCCAATTTTTGGCATGTAAATTTTCTTTACGATACTATCAGTGCTCAACGCAGTAGGGTAGTCAGACTCCCTAAATGAACTACCAGAAGGTAAGTAAGGAAGAGGAATGTCCGGAGTAACACCAACTTTTTGGTAACTCACTCGATTTAATCGGTAGAAAATACTGTTTGTTATTTTAATAAAACCAAGGTCGAGGTAGTGGTTTTTATTTTCTTTAGCATCTTTATTTAATGGGATTATACTCTGGCCGGTTGATTTTCCAAAAGTTGGAGATCCAACGATAATTGCCCTATTGTAATCTTGCATAGTAGCAGAAAACATTTCAGATGCTGATGCACTCATGCCATTTACCATAATCAATAATGGTGAATTATAAATAGAACCTCTATTGATATCTTTAATAGTTGTTGGTTTTTCATTTTTTACTGAAGCAATCGTCAGTGGCCCAAAATCAATAAATATCCCAGATAGTTCAATTGCTTCTTTTAATGAACCTCCACCATTATTCCTAAGATCAATAATTAGGCCATCAATGTTTTCTTTTTGCATTTTAATAATTGCTTTGGCGATGTCGTTAGCACATCCTAATTTATTCTGACTTTCAAATTCAGTATAAAACCCGGGTAAAGCGATATACCCAATGGATTTATCACTTTTTAAGATAAAGCTCTTGATGAGGTTTTCATCTGCACGAATTAACTCTTTTATTAATGGAACTTCTATTGTTTTTCCATTAGGTTTCTGAATTTTAAAAGTAACAGGGTTAGAATTAACCAATAATAAATTCTCTAATTCTTCTACTGGAACAAAAGATAAGTCCATCCAACTGTCACCTTCCCATTGAATACCAAGCAATAAGTCACCAACATGTATTTGATTGGATTTCCATGAAGGACCACCGGGAACCAATCGTGCAATAATGATGTCTCCTAACTCATTTTCTTCAAACTCAATACCCAAAGATTCTTTTTCTTTAGAAAGGCTTCCAATGATATACTCTTCGAGTTCAGGAGATAAGTACATGCTATGAGGATCAAATGTTGTTGTTATGGCAAGAAAGTACATTTCTGCAATTAAATCTTCATAAAATTCATTGTTTTCAAGGAAACCTTCAAAGTGGCTGGTGTACTTTCCGCTGATTTTTGTTCTACTCTCTAACTCATATTTTAGTAAATTCTTCTTTGATAATTTTGCATCTTGTTCTTTAACAAAATGGCTTTTAGCCATTGATTCTAAGGTTAGGTATTTCATCCATTTAACCCACCTCCTCTTTAATGCCTTGTCATCTTTAGCATAAGTAGATGAGCTTTTAGCTTCAAAAATAAGCTCTGATTTCTCTGTGTAATCTATGGGTTGTGATAAAAAATCTTTAACTAAACTGTCCCCAAATTGCAACCTTTCTTTGTACAGGGGAATTAATTTTTTAAGGAACTTACAATTACCAGAATTCAACTCATCATCAATGGTATACTCAAATTTTTTAAGCTCATTTATGTCCTTTTCGGAAAAGTATAATTTATAAGAATCTAACGTTTTAAGTAAGGAATGGAATACCTTAGAAGAAAAATCATCGTTAACCTCGAGTGGAGTAACATGGTGTTCTTCCATTAATTGAATCACTTGACTCCCTTGAGTACAGTAATTATCATAATAAGATTTCTGAGCAAAAATTGAAGAAGAAAGGAGCAGTAATAATACTGCTATCACTCTAAGTTGAATCCATGATGTAATGCCTTTTATCATTAATACAATAATAAATAAAAATTATGTGAATAAAAATGATTTGCTATGCAGTGTTACGCCAATGCTGTTATGGTATAGTTTCGCCCATTAAAAGAAAATTCACTGCCTGATTTTAAACCAATTAATTGTTTTCCAATGGGAGATGCAGCGGAAATGGCAAAATAAGTTTGGTTGTCTTTCTCTATTTTACCTAAGCTTACAGCAATGTAAAAATTACCATTGTTCGTGATGACCAAACTTCCTAAACCAATTTGTTGGTGTTCTGTTTTTGGATTAATTTGAGTTAATACTTGTTCTAATTTTAACGCTTCAGTCAGTTGAATTGTGAGTTTCTCTGTTTCCAATTGAGCCATTGCTCTACCTGTTTCATGCTTGTCCCCAGCACTACTTTTGGTTTCGTTATTGGCAGCATTTTGGGCCTCTTGTAAAGCGATTTTTATGTTATTTACCCGTTCCTCAACTAAAGCGCAACAAGTCGCATGCAAGGCTATTTTGATAAGAGAAGGTTTCAATATAAAGTAGTTATGATACGAAGATAGTGTTTAAAACAACTTCAATTGCTCATTTGGTCTGCAAAAAGCGGTGAGGTCGTATTTAGGGACTTCTCTTCCTTTTAAATGTTTATTCCGAGCGATTCTAAACATATTTTTGATCATAAAGGAGGTTTCTCCATGTAGCTTCATTCTATTTTTCCCTTTGCTAAATAAATTCCCTCCATTAATTTCTCTAATTTGATTCATCACTTTGTTTGCTCTATCGGGAAAAACTTCTCTAATCCAATTCTCAAAAATCTCCGCAATTTCTCCATTTAATCTAACCGTTGTATAACCAACACCTAAAGCACCTAATTGGGCTACTTTTTTAACGATGCTTGGAATTTCATGGCTGTTTAATCCGGGTATAATGGGAGCAACCATAACAACAACAGGAATGTTATTGTTACTTAGCACTTCTACAGCTTTTAACTTCTTTTGTACAGAAGCAGTTCTTGGTTCAAGTACACTTCTTAGTTTATTGTCGAAAGAAGTAATACTTATGCCAACATGAACTAAATTGAGTTTTGCTAAAGGAATTAAAATATCCAAATCCCTCAGCACCAACGCATTTTTAGTGAGTATGCTTACAGGGTGCTTGTATTTTAAACAAACCTTAAGAAGTTCCCGAGTCAATTCTAATTTTCGTTCAATGGGTTGGTAGCAATCAGTATTACCTGATAACATAATGGGACTAACTTCCCATCTCTTGTTGTTAAACTGTTTTTCGAGCAGTTGAGGTGCTTCGGGTTTGTAAATAATTTTACGTTCAAAATCTAATCCAGCGCTATAACCCCAATATTGATGGCTTTCGCGAGCATAACAATAGACACATCCATGTTCACATCCTTGATAAGGATTCATGGAATACATAAAGGGAACGACAGGGCTATAAACCTTATTTACTATTTTTTTAGGGTGTTCGGCAATGTATTGAGTTTTGGTATTCTCTAAATCAGGAATGTCTACACCTTCAATATGTTCAGCAGTATATTCGTGTCTAAAGAATTTATTCTTTACTTGTATTTGACTGCCTCTTCCTTTTATTAGTTGCTCCATAATCGTCTAATTTTAATATTTTATAAAAATAACTACAAAAAGTAGATTATTTGACCTATATTTGTAGTTATGGGAAAAATAGCAAAAAATATTAAGCACTTAAGAAGTCTTAAGGAATTAACACAGGAACAATTTTCAATAGAGGTAGACATCTCTAAATCAAGAGTAGGATCTTATGAGGAAGGCCGTTCAGAGCCCCCGATAGATACATTAATTCAATTGTCAGATTTTTTTAAAATTCCAATTGATGCGTTGGTTAAAAATGATTTAACCTTAGCAGAAGAGGATACATTTATTGACATCGGAAATCAACGTGTTTTGTTTCCAATGCGGGTAGATGAACACAATGAAAATGTAATAGAGGTCGTTACCAAAGAAGCTTCGGCAGGTTATTTACAAGGTTATTCAGATACCGAATTTATTGCCGATTTACCAATCATGAGTTTAGATTTTTTACCGACAGGTAAGCATAGAGCCTTTCCGATTAAAGGGGATTCAATGCATCCTTGGGTAAAAGATGGAGATGTAGTGGTTGCGGAGTATATGGAGAATCCTAATAATGTGAAAAACAATTTCTGCTACATCATCTTAACTAAAGATGATGGGTTGGTTTACAAGCGTGTTTTCACAAATGATTTAGAAAGCAATTATTTGACACTTTCATCAGATAATAAAGCCTATCAACCTTATTCCATCCATATTTCTGAGATTATGGAAATATGGCAATTCAAATTAAATTTGTGTATTGGTCAATATGAAGAGGATGAACTTAATCCATCAAACATTTTAAGTTTAATGAGAAGTGTTGGGATTGAATTAAAAGACCTTAAGCAGAGGATTACTGATTTGGAAAAAAACTAAGGTCAGTTAGTGTTATTTTGTTTTTTTAATTTTAAACATTTTATGCATCAAAAATGTTAATAAAACCTTGAAAACGTTTGGAAGTAATGCTATTTAGAATTTGATTTATTTCTAATTTTAGCTGCCTAATAAACAACTATTAGGGAATTGAATATATGGCTGAAGAAGTAACTTATAGTGAAGATAATATACGCTCCTTAGATTGGAAGGAACATATCCGAATGCGCCCTGGAATGTACATTGGGAAGCTTGGAGATGGGGCTGCTTATGATGATGGGATATACATATTACTGAAAGAAGTAATCGATAACTCCATCGATGAGTATGCTATGGGACATGGTAAAACAATTGATGTAAGCATCAAAGAAAAAGTTGTTAAAGTAAGAGACTACGGGCGTGGAATTCCCTTGGGAAAAGTGATTGATTGTGTTTCTAAAATGAACACAGGAGGGAAGTATGATAGTAAAGCTTTTCAAAAATCAGTAGGATTAAACGGGGTTGGAACAAAAGCTGTTAATGCACTTTCAAGCTATTTTAGAGTTGAAGCCATTAGAGATGGAGAGATTAAAAAAGCTGAATTTGAAAGAGGTGACTTAACAGTTGATTCTAAAATTGAAAAGACTTCTTTAAGGAAAGGGACTAAAATGACTTTCGTTCCCGATGAAGATGTTTTTAAGAAATTTCAATACAGGTCACAACATGTCGAAAAACTGTTGTGGAATTATGCTTTTTTAAATACAGGGTTAACCCTCAATTTTAATGGAGAAAAAATACATTCAGAAGATGGTTTAAAAGACCTTTTGAATCAAAATTTATCCAATGACCCTCTTTATCCAATTATCCATTTAAAAGGAGAAGACATTGAAGTAGCCATCACACATACTCATGCGTATGGTGAAGAGTATTACTCATTTGTAAATGGACAATATACCCCTCAGGGAGGTACGCATCAAGGAGAGTTTAGAGCCGCAATAGTAAAAACCATTCGAGAATTTTATGGTAAAGATTACGATGCCTCAGACATAAGATCTTCTATTGTTTCTGCAATAAGTGTAAGAGTGATGGAGCCCGTTTTTGAATCTCAAACAAAAACAAAATTAGGGTCCACGGAAGTTGCTCCGGATGGACCATCAATGCGGGCTTTTGTGACCGACTTCTTAAAAAGAGAGTTAGATAACTTTTTGCATAAAAATGCTGAAGTTGCAGAGGCCATACAACGAAAAATAATGCAATCTGAACGAGAGCGTAAGGATATGGCAGGCATTAAAAAAATTGCCAAGAAAAGAGCTAAAGATGCGGCATTGCATAATAAAAAATTGAGAGACTGTAGGGTACATTATAACGATACTAAAGATGACGATAGGAAAGTGGAAACCATGCTGTTCATTACAGAGGGAGATTCTGCCTCGGGTTCCATTACAAAATCTCGAAATGTAAATACGCAAGCTGTTTTCAGTTTGAAAGGGAAACCACTTAATTGTTATGGTTTAACAAAAAAGATTGTTTACGAAAATGAAGAGTTTAATTTGTTGCAGGCTGCTTTAAATATTGAAGAAAGTATAGAAGATTTAAGGTATAACAACATCATTATTGCTACAGATGCCGATGTAGATGGAATGCACATTAGATTGTTGCTTATCACTTTCTTCCTGCAATTTTTCCCAGATGTAATTAAAAATGGGCATTTACATGTTTTAGAAACCCCTTTGTTTAGGGTTCGAGATAAATCAAAAACGGTTTATTGTTATTCAGATCAAGAAAGAAAAGATGCATTAGAAGAATTAAAAGGAAAGCCAGAAATAACACGATTTAAGGGACTTGGTGAGATTTCCCCAGGAGAGTTTAAACATTTTATAGGAGAGAGCATTCGATTAGAGCCAGTTGTTATAGGGAAAGATACGCCAGTACAAAAATTATTGGAGTTCTATATGGGAAAAAATACACCAGATAGACAACAGTTCATTATAGAAAACCTTAAAGTAGAAAAAGACATAGAAGAAGAAACCAAAGAAGAAATATTAGAGGAATGAAATTGAACATAATATTAGCGATGATGCTATTTGTTTTTGGTGTTAAGGGATATGCACAAAAATCAAAAAGTAAGACACCAGTTGAGACTGAAGTAAAAGTGAATCAAAAGATGCCACAATTCCCTGGGGGAGAAAAAGCATTTTATGCCTATTTGGATGAAAATGTAGTATTGCCAGAAGGGTTTAATAAGAAACAATATTTGAAAAAGCATAAAAACCAATATGTACCTATTTCTGTTGGATTTACTATAGATGTAGATGGTTCTATTATTAATGTGAAGGTGATAGATGGAGAAAACGAAGCGTTAGATAAAAAGGCAAAAGAGATTGTACAAAATATGCCAAAATGGGAACCTGGATATCAAGATGGAAACCCTATTAAAGTTCAATACGCAATACCAGTTCGATTTAATTTAATGTAATAAATGAGTGAAGAAGAAAACATAGAAAGAGACGAAGAATTTGAGGGGGAAGGAAATGATGAGAATAACTTAGAAAATGTTATTCAGATTTCCGGAATGTATCAAGAATGGTTCTTAGATTATGCTTCTTATGTAATCTTAGAAAGAGCTGTTCCTCATATCAACGATGGACTAAAGCCTGTTCAGCGAAGAATTTTACATTCAATGAAAGAGATGGATGATGGTCGTTACAATAAAGTGGCGAACATTATTGGAAACACCATGAAATATCATCCTCATGGAGATGCTTCAATTGGGGATGCATTGGTTCAAATTGGACAAAAGGATTTATTGGTTGATTGCCAAGGAAACTGGGGGAACATCTACACAGGAGACAGAGCTGCAGCACCAAGGTACATTGAAGCACGATTAACAAAGTTTGCATTAGATGTTGTTTTTAACCCGAAAACAACAGAATGGCTAACTTCCTATGACGGAAGGAATAAAGAACCAGAAACGTTACCAGTAAAATTTCCGTTGTTATTAACACAAGGAGTTGAAGGTATTGCAGTGGGATTGGCTTGTAAAATTTTACCACATAATTTTAATGAATTAATTGATGGTTCAATTAAGGTGCTTAAGGGGACCAAAAAAGTAGCCATTTACCCAGATTTTCTTACTGGTGGAATGGCAGATATGTCGGCTTACAATGATGGGCTAAGAGGAGGAAAGATAAAAGTAAGAGCACGAATTGCCCAAGAAGATAAAAAGACTCTTAAAATAACTGAAATACCTTTTGGTACAACTACCGACAAGTTGATTGATTCTATTCTTAAGGCAAATGCACGAGGAAAGATAAAAGTCAGAAAAGTAGAAGACAATACAGCAGAACTGGTTGAGATATTAATACACTTGCCAGCTGGAGTTTCTCCAGATAAAATGATTGATGCACTTTATGCATTTACTGATTGTGAAGTTTCTATTTCTCCAAATTCAGGTGTGATTGAAGATGATACACCGAGGTTTGTTGGGGTAAGTGAAATGCTTCGAATTTCTACAGAAAGAACAAAAGGGTTATTGAAGCTTGAACTGGAAATTCGCCAGAAGGAATTAGAAGAACAGTGGCATTTTTCATCTTTAGAAAAAATATTTATTGAGAATAAAATTTATGTAAAACTTCACGGATTAGGGTATGATGAGGCAATAGAATTGACACATAAACTATTAAAACCTCTTGTTAAGCATTTATTGAGGGAGGTTACAGATGAAGATATAAAACGCTTGCTCGAGATTAGAATGAGAAGAATCACTAAACATGATTCAGAAAAGGCAGATGAGAAGTTATCCAATCTTGAAGCCGAAATCAAACAAGTGAAATACAACCTCAAAAATCTGGTAGATTTTGCAGTAAATTATTTCAAAGAATTAAAGAAAAAGTACGGAGAAGGTAGAGAACGAAAAACTGAAATACGTTCATTCGAAAGCATTGATGCAGCTAAAGTAGCAGTAAGTAATGTTAAGCTGTACGCTAATTTTGAAGAAGGATTTGTTGGGACAGGATTAAAACGGTCAGAGAGTGAATTTGTAGCAGATTGTTCTGATATAGATAACATTATTGTCTTCCGTAACGATGGAGTAATGATGGTTTCTAAAATATCTTCTAAAGCATTTTTTGGTAAAGGAATTATACATGCTGGTGTATGGAAGAAAGGAGATAGCAGGACCATCTATAACATGATCTATCAAGATGGTAAGGGTGGACCTGGAATGATGAAGCGTTTTGCCGTCACTTCAATTACAAGAGATAAAGAATATCATTTAACCAAAGGAAAAGAAGGGTCTAAGGTGCTTTGGTTTACTGCTAATCCAAATGGAGAGGCGGAAACGGTACTCATAAAATTAAAGCCTAAAGCAAATGTTCGTAAGCTTAAATTCGAACTCGATTTTTCAGAATTGGCAATTAAGGGAAGAGGAGCTGGAGGAAATAGAGTAACCAAATATCCAATTGCTAAGATCGAAATGAGAGAGAAAGGAGTGTCTACTTTGGCGGCTCGTAAAATTTGGTTTGATGACAGTGTACAACGATTAAATTCAGAAGAAAGAGGGGAATTCTTAGGTGATTTTAAAGCTGAGGATAAGATTTTGACAATCATGCAAAGCGGAGAATATCAATTACTTGGGTTTGATTTGTTTACCAAGTTTGATGAGGATATGATTGTGATTGAAAAATGGAACCCTAAAAAACCCATTTCGGCCGTTTATTTTGATGGAGATAAAGAAGAGTACTTTGTTAAACGATTCCTGGTAGAACCTACAGATAAAAAGGTATTGTTTATTACCGAACATGAAAGCTCGCAATTGGAGGTAGTTTCTGCAGATTGGCTGCCACAGATACAAACAACATTTTCTAAAGTAAAAGGGAAGCAAAGAGATGCTGAAACAATAGCTTTAGAAGAGTTTATTGCCATTAAGGGAATGAAAGCTATTGGCAATCGATTAACACAACATAAAGTGAAGAACATTGATTTATTAGAGCCACTCCCTTATGATGAGCCTGAAGTTGAAGAAGTAGAAATAGAGAATGAACCTGTTGAGGATATTGTGCCAGTTAATGATGAGGTGGACGAAACAGAAGTAACACCGACTAATGAAGCAGAAGAAACAAAAAAGAAGAAAGTAGCGCCTGTGAAGAAAGTGGTTGCTGAGACTCCAGAAGTGGTAAAAGAAGAACCAGTTGTTGAAGTAGTTGAAGAGGCACCGAAAACAGAAGCTAAAAAGAAAAAAAGTCCCATAAAAGATGTTCAAGATGACGATGAAGAACAAATGAGCTTGTTCTAATGAATCTATCGATAACATTAATCATTATTATCATTACGGTTGTTGTTTCTTTATCCGCCAACAGTAGAACAGATTTATACAGCAAACTAATTTTTAATCCATACCAAGTCTTTCATCGAAAAGAATGGTATCGAATATTTTCACATGCTTTTATACATGATAGGTCTAACATATTTCACTTAGGATTTAACATGTATGTCTTGTATTCATTTGGGAATGCAATAGAAGAAATTCTAATTCAAAGGATGGGTATTTTTGGAGTGGCCTATTTTTTACTAATATACATTGGCGGAATAGCGGCTGCATCTATTCCTGCTTTAATTAAACATCGAAATAACTATCATTACAATTCTGTAGGAGCTTCGGGTGCTGTATCAGCAGTATTATTTTCTGCAATTATTTTAGGTATAGGAGTTCAACTAATTTTTCTTCCTATAGATTTACCACCTGTTGTTTTTGGAGTTTTGTACCTGGCTTACGAAATGTACATGCAAAAAAGGGGGGGTACGAATATTGCACATGATGCACATATTTGGGGAGCACTTTTTGGTTGCCTTTTTACGTTAATCTTTGTTCCAGATGCTTTTATGGGTTTCTTGGCTCAAATACTTTCTATATTTAGCTAATAGCTGTTTTTTTGGTATAATCTTCTCTTTTTATACCTTTATCTAAATTTGGGGAATATGAATAAGGTAGTTTTCTTAGATAGGGATGGTGTAATTAACTTTGAACCAGGAGATTATACGTTTAAAGTTGATGATTTTAAGATTAATGATGGGCTTTTTGAATCCTTGAAAATCCTTAAGGAGAAAGGGTATCAGTTTATTGTAATTACCAACCAGGGAGGCATATCTAAAAAGATATATAACCATAATGATGTTAATTCCGTACATTTATACATGCAAGCGTGTTTTAAACAAGCAGAAATTGACTTGTTAGCGATTTATTATTGTCCACATCATGCAGTAATTGAGAAATGTATCTGTAGAAAACCAGATTCATTAATGTTGGAAAAAGCAATTGCAAGATACAATGTAGATAAGGCCAAGTCTTATTTTATTGGCGACAGTAGAAGAGACGTTCTTGCGGCTGAAAAGGCTGGTGTAACTGGCATTCAGATTGAAGTAAACGATACGTTAAAAAAATATTTAGACCAAATAAATTGAGTAGCCAATTCCATATAAACTACAATGGATTTCTTTATAAAGAAGATGAGCAAGTCTTTACGATAAACAATAGAGGCTTTAAGTATGGAGATGCATTGTTTGAATCCATTCGTGTAGTAGATGGAAAACCTTGTTACTTGGAGGATCATTTTATGCGATTAAAAAAAGGAATGGCAGTGCTGAAGATGCATTCTGCCAACATTTCTTTTAACGATTTAAAAGGCCAGATAATTAAGCTTATTGAGAAAAACCACATCAGAAGAGGAGGAAGGGTAAGGTTAACTGTTTTTCGATCTGGAGATGGATTGTATACGCCAGAAAATGAAGGTAAATCGTACGTAATAGAAGCTAATCCATATCCAGACAACAATTATACACTGAATGAAAATGGTTTAAGTATTGATGTTTACAATGACTTAAGAAGACATAGAAATATATTGTCTCAAATTAAAACGACCAACAACATTCCTCACGTTTTAGCTGGTATTTATAAAAAAGAAAATGATTTAGACGATTGTATTATTTTAAATGATCAGGGTAGAATAGTGGAAGCATTAAGTTCAAATATTTTTCTTTATAAAAATAACAACCTTTATACACCTTCCTTAGATGAGGGGTGTATGGATGGAATAATGAGGAAACAAGTATTGCGAATTGCCAAAGAAATGAACATCAATGTTTTTGAAGGAATGTTAAATGGAAGCATGCTACTCCAGGCAGATGAAATGTTCTTAACGAATGCAATAAAGGGAATTCAATGGGTAGTTTCTTACCGTCAGAAAAGATACTTTAATAAAGCCACGAAAGAAATATTGAGTCATCTGAACCAATCAGTTCTTGCCTAATAACAATCTAAAAGAGATTAGAGGAATAGCCACGGGCAATACATCAGTTCGGTTGTTGCCTGGGTCTTTCCAACCAAAAGGCATCAATCCAAAATTTAAGGCCATACGATCTGCCATCACCAATTTGATTCCTATAGCGCCAGTAAATACTTGGTAGTTTATAAAGTACATTCCTTCAGCCATAAAGTATAATCTCTTTTTCAGCTGCTTTTGGAAACCAATGTAAACACTGTTAAGAAATACTTGGTCATCCTTACCATTTCCGTTGATGTCAAAAGGACTTTTTACATAATAAAACCCCGTTCCAGCAGTAATGTTATCTTGCTTATCACCTAAGGTAACCATTGCTTGACCTCCAACTAAATAGACTGCAGTATCATTTCTATTGTTTAGAGAATCTCCAGGGAAATAAAGAATAAGGCCACCTGTACCTGAAACACCTAATTTTAAATTTTCCGATAAATTTATTTGTTGCTTTAGTGAGGCAGTTGCCGTACCCATTACAGAAAGGTTAACCGACACCATCGTGTTATCCGTTAGACCATAACTTCCTTTTACAAAGAAGATATCTGTTCCAGATAACCTGATTTTTTTCTTTTTTAAAGTATATGCTGTAGCGTTAAGGAAGTAGGAAGTATAATCGGGGTTGGCGACCATATTACTATCTTCTTTGGTTGGTTTTTCAAACTCTTTTTTTTCAACCTTACCTGGATCACTAATAACATAGTCAACATCTTGAGCATAAATGCAAGAGTGAATAAGAATTGCAAAAAATAAAAAAAGTGATTGTTTCATTAACCGTTAGTTAAGACTTGGGTCTTCAGGAAAATTAGATAAAAGAGAAAATTTAGCCCCCATTTTCTGTAGTGTATTCTTCCATAAATCGTCATCATTCAGTTTGCTAATGTTATTTGCATTTACATCAGAGATAATCCATGATTCATCATTAATCTCATTTACTAATTGATCGTAATCCCATCCAGAATAACCAATAAAGAACTTTCTTTCTTGAGGGAATATCTGTTGGTCTTTAACCAATTGT
>JAJCYO010000160.1 GCA_029262875.1 Flavobacteriales bacterium | reverse complement strand
CAGCTGGATATATCATTAACGATTACTTTGATGTGAAGGTGGATCGTGTAAATCGTCCAGACAAAATTATTGTAGGAAAATACATTAAGAGAAGAGCAGCAATGGGAGCTCATTTGGTGATTAATTCTATCGCCATATTAATTGCAGCTTACCTGGCTTATATTATAGGTAATTGGAAATTGATTTTTATACAGTTGATATCCGCTGGTGTATTGTGGTATTATTCTACCATGTTTAAAAAGCAAGTAATTATAGGAAATGTTATTGTTGCATTGTTAGCTGCCTTGGTTCCCTTTGTCGCAGGATTATACGAATTGATTTTACAACATGCAGCAATTGATGATTCAGTAAATACCTTATTATTTTTCTTAGAAGAGCAAACACCTTTTGAAAATGTGAAAAGCATGTTAATTGAGGTTCTCAGCACGATAATGCTATGGGTGTTAGGGTTCTCGATTTTTGCATTTATAAGTACGATGGTTCGAGAAATAATCAAAGACATCGAAGATTACGAAGGAGATAAAAAATACTTCAGCAATACGATGGCTGTTATTTATGGAAAAGAAAAAGCAAAAATTGTTGCTCAAGGAGTTGCTATTGTAATGATAGGGTTGATTGGTTATTTGCAGTACGTACAATTGCAAACGAAGGACATGGCTTCTTTTATGTATTTTTTGTTTGCGATACAATTGCCATTGGTTTTTGTCATCATAAAATTAAAATCTGCGCAGGAAAGATTAGATTATTCTAAGTTGAGCAAGTACATGAAACTTATTATGCTCATGGGAATTGCTTACACCGCTTTCTTTTATTATTCAATGATTAATCTTTAATGGCAATCGCGACTATTTCCTGGAACATCATTTTGGCTTCAAAATCTCCTCGAAGACAAAATCTTTTAAAAGAGTTAGGATTTGATTTTGAGATTAGAACCAAGGAGATAGAAGAAGTTTATTCATCTGAATTAAAACGAGAAGAGGTTGCTGTTTACTTAAGTGAATTAAAAGCAAGCGCTTTTACGGATCAGTTAAATGATAATGATTTAGTCATCACTTCTGATACCATTGTTTGTTTGAAAGAAGAAATAATTGGTAAGCCAACAGATAGAGAAGATGCCATTCAAATGCTTGGAAAATTATCAAGTAATAAACATGAAGTAATTACAGCAGTTACGCTACTTTCTAAAGAAAAGCAGCATACATTTTATGAAGTAACAGAAGTCTATTTTAAGACCTTAACATTAGCTGAAATAGAATATTACATTGATAACTACCAACCTTTTGATAAAGCTGGTAGTTATGGTATCCAAGAGTGGATAGGTTACATTGGAATAGAAAAAATTGTGGGATCCTACTTCAATGTGATGGGCTTGCCCGTCCAAAAATTATACAATGAGTTAATGAACTTTTAATTGGCTCTTTCTTTCAAGATTTCTTCAATATCATTTAACGTAAACCCTTTTGCTTTGAGTAAAAGAATATAGTGATACATTAAATCTGCTGCTTCGTTTTTAAACAAATTAGCATCATTATCCTTTGCTTCAATAACCAATTCCACAGCTTCTTCACCCACTTTTTGAGCTACTTTATTGATACCTCTTTTAAACAGCTTATTGGTATAAGAGTTTTCATCATCAGTGTCAATTCTGTTGCTAATGGTTTGTTCCAACTCATACAAAAAACCTTGTGGTGTCTCTTCATTAAAACAAGAAGTTGAACCAGTGTGACATGTTGGTCCTTTTGGTGTTGCTTTAATCAAAATAGTATCGTTATCACAATCTATTTGGATGTCATTAACAATTAAAAAGTTGCCAGACTCTTCTCCTTTTGTCCAAAGCCTATTCTTACTTCGGCTAAAAAAGGTCACCTTGTTTTCTTGTCTCGTTTTTTCAAAGGCTTCTTCGTTCATGTACCCTAACATCAATACTTGTAAGGTATTGTTGTTTTGAATGATAACGGGTATTAATCCGTCTCCTTTTGTAAAATTAACTATCATAATAAATAATTTTTATCACAGGCATTGCCTGTTATCTTATTTCAATTTTTTCTGTTTTTAAATAATCTTTTAACACTGGTATTGGTATTTCTCCATAGTGAAAAATACTCGCTGCTAAACCTCCCGTTGCAGCAGTATTTTCAAATACTTCTTTAAAATGAGCTTTTATTCCTGCACCACCTGAAGCAATAATAGGGATATTTACAGCTTGACTAACTTCGTTTGTAATGTCAATGGCAAAACCTGTTTTTGTTCCATCATTATTCATTGAGGTTAACAATATTTCTCCCGCACCTAATTGTTCAATTTCTTTAGCCCATTCTACTGTCTTTAATGGAGTAGGGGTTCTTCCTCCATGAACAAAAACTTTCCACTCATTATCTTCATATTTTGTGTCAATAGCAACTACTACACATTGGCTACCAAATTGTTTAGAGATGGCTGAAATTAATTGAGGGTTCTTAACCGCAGAAGAATTAATGCTCACTTTATCTGCTCCTGCTTTAATCAGTTTAGAAACATCCTCAACTGAGCTAATTCCACCACCAACAGTAAAAGGAATGTTAATTTCTAAAGCAATTTCTTTAACTAACTCAATTAAAGTTGCACGATTTTCAATGGTAGCAGTAATGTCTAAAAACACCAACTCGTCTGCCCCTTGTTCTACGTATCTTTTGGCTAATTCAATCGGGTCTCCAGCATCGCGAATACCAACAAAATTGATTCCCTTTACAGTTCTTCCATCTTTAATGTCCAAACACGGTATAATTCTCTTCTTTAACATAATTCTTGCAGTTCTTTTAGTGTTAGTTTACCTTCATAAATGGCTTTACCAACGATTGCTCCTTCACATCCAATTTCTTTTACTTTAATTAGATCTTTAATGGAAGAAACCCCACCACTTGCTATTAAATTAACAGTGGTATTCGTGATAATTTCACTGAACAACTCATTCGATGTTCCTTGTAACATTCCGTCCTTTGCAATGTCAGTACATATTACATTGGTAACGCCTTTTGTTTCATAACCTGTAATAAAATCAACCACATCATTGTCCGATGTTTTAAGCCAACCGTTGGTTGCAATTTTTCTATTCTTACAATCGGCTCCTAAAATGATTTTATCACTTCCATAGGTTGCTAACCACCTCATAAATATCTCAGGGTTGTTAGCAGCTATACTTCCTCCGGTTATTTGAGAAGCACCACTTTCAAATGCAATTTTTACATCTTCATCTGATTTTAGGCCACCACCAAAATCAATGGTTAAGTTGGTGTTTTTTGCAATGATTTCGAGCGTTTTGTAATTAACAATTTGTTTTGATTTTGCGCCATCTAAATCTACTAAGTGTAAATAATTGATGCCATTCGCTTCAAATTCTTTGGCTACTTCCAAAGGGTTTTCATTGTAAACTTTTTGGGTAGTATAATCCCCTTTGGTAAGTCTTACACACTTACCATCTATAATGTCTATTGCTGGTATAATTCTCATTTTATCTATCTATATTTAATTATAGGCACTCATAGAGTGCAAAAATTCTTCAATATTTGCTCACCAACATCAGCCGATTTCTCTGGGTGAAATTGGGTTGCATAAAAATTGTTTTTTTGCATGGCGGAGCTAAAAGGTTGAATGTAATTGCATGTAGCAACAGTTTCTTTGCTGACTTCAGCATAATAGCTGTGTACATAGTAAACATCACCTTTTGCATTTTTAAATAATTCTCCTTTTACTTCAGAAAAATTATTCCATCCCATGTGAGGTACTTTATCTTTTGGAGGGAATTTTTTAACCTGAGTATTAAAAATACTCAGGCACTTGGTATTTCCCTCTTCTGTAAAATCACACATTAATTGTAATCCCAAACAAATACCTAATACAGGTTGTGTCGCACGAAGAATTGCTTGATCCAATCCTTTTTCTTTGAGGTGTCTCATAGCAGAACTTGCTTCACCTACACCAGGTAAAATGATTTTATCTGCGTCCAATATTTCGTTTACATTATCTGTAATAATGCTTTGATAACCCAATCGGATTAGTGCATTTTGAACAGAGCTAATGTTGCCCGCATTGTACTTTATTATTGCGATCATAAACTTCCTTTTGTACTCGGTATCGAGTAATTATCTGTTTTGTTTACTGCCATTTTTATCGCTTTAGCAAAAGCTTTAAAAATGGATTCAATCTTGTGGTGTTCGTTATCACCTTCAGCTTTAATGTTGATGTTACATTTAGCAGCATCGCTAAATGATTTAAAGAAGTGCATGAACATTTCAGTTGGCATTTCTCCAATCATTTCTCTTTTAAAATCTGCCTCCCATACTAACCATGGTCTGCCACCAAAATCTAATGCAACTTGAGCTAAACATTCATCCATTGGCAATAAAAAACCATAACGTTCTATGCTTTTTTTAGAACCCAATGCCTTGATAAATACTTCACCTAATGTTAAAGCCACATCTTCAATGGTGTGGTGTTCATCAATTTCTAAATCACCAACTACAGACACATTAAGATCAATATTTCCGTGTTTGGCAATTTGTTCCAACATGTGGTCAAAAAAGCCTAAGCCAGTGGAGATATCACTTTTACCAGAACCGTCTAAATTTATTTCGACTTTGATGTCGGTTTCATTCGTTTTTCTAGAAACACTTGTTTTTCTTGGTTTTGATTTTAGATAAGTATAAATTGCTGACCAACTTTTTGTGGTTAGGGATGCGTACTCATTTCGTTCATCCCCAATAAATATTCCTTGGCTGTTTAAATTTTGAGCCAATTCGATATCGGTTAAGCGATCTCCAATTACGTAAGAATTCTCAAGGTCATAATCTCCGTAAATGTATTGGTTTAATAGCCCTGTTCCCGGTTTTCTTGTAGGAGCGTTGTCCTCAGGGAAACTTTTGTCAATCAAAACCTCGGTAAATTCAATTCCCTCATTTTGGAAAGCTTCAATTATTTTGTTTTGGGCTGGCCAAAAAGCTTCTTCTGGAAAAGAAGCTGTTCCTAATCCATCTTGGTTGGTGACCATGACCAATTCATAATCTAACTCTAAAGCTATTTTAGCCAACCATTGAAATACACCTGGATAAAATTCCAGTTTTTCTAAGCTATCTAATTGATAGTCTACAGGTGGTTCTATAACTAATGTTCCGTCTCTATCTATAAAAAGTACTTTTTTCATATCGTTATATTTTTAAGCGCATTAATTAACTGTTCATTTTCTTGCGGTGTTCCAACAGAAATTCGAATACAGTTTTCTATAAGGTTATTTCTATTTCTTGTTATTATTTGCTCTTTGGTTAATTCACTGTAAATTTTGTTGGCATTGCTTACTTTAATCAATAAAAAATTAGCATCTGATGGGTATATCTTTTGGATAATCTCTATACGATTAAGAATTGTTTCTAATTGCTCTTTTTGACTTAATATAAGTTCAAGGTTATTTTCATAATCAACACTATTTGATAGTGCATTAATGGCTGCTTTTTGATTAAGCTCACTGACATTGTAAGGAGGTTTAACTTTATTGTAAAGCTGAATAATTTCTTTGCTTGCATAAGCAATCCCAACCCTTGCTGCAGCTAAGCCCCATGCTTTACTAAAGGTTTGACTAACGATCAAATTAGAATAATTGTTAAGCATGGTAACCCATGATTTAGATAAACTAAAATCAATGTAGGCCTCATCTATAATTACAATCCCATTGAACTTTTTTAAAATGTATTCTATATCGCTTTTGCGCATCAAATTCCCTGTTGGATTATTTGGCGAGCAGATGAAAATGAGCTTTATAGAAGAATCATTTAAATATTCCTCAATACCATTAATGTCTATTTGAAAATCCTCGTTTAAAGGAGTTTTTAATAATTCGACATTATTAATAGCTGCAGAAACATCATACATTCCATAAGTAGGAGAAAATGTGAGTGCTTTGTCCTTTCCTGGTCTGCAAAAAATTCTAAATGCAATGTCAATTACTTCGTCACTTCCATTTCCAATGAAGATATTATCAGACGCAACACCTTTAAACTCAACTAATTTTTGTTTGAGTTCTTTTTGATAAGGATCAGGGTACCGATTCAGCGTGCCAAAAGGATTTTCATTGGCATCCAAAAACACGCCTTCTTTTCTATTGAACTCATCTCTTGCAGAAGAGTAGGGTTCTAATGTTAAAATATTTGATCGTACGATGTCTTTTAAATTATTCATTGTTTATAGTATTTAATCTCAGGGTTACTGCATTTTTGTGTGCAAATAACGCTTCTGTTTCTGCCATAATTTCTATTGCAGGCCCAATGGCTGTAATTCCTTCCTTGCTTAATTCTTGAAAAGTGATTTTCTTCTGAAAACTGTCTAAAGAAACGCCACTATAGTTCTTAGCAAAACCATTGGTTGGTAAAGTGTGATTGGTGCCGCTTGCATAATCACCAGCACTTTCACAACTGTAGTTTCCAAGAAAAACGGAACCAGCATTTCTAATTTTATTTGCATAATCAACCGCATTTTCTGAAGCAATGATTAGGTGTTCAGGAGCATATTGATTGCTAAATGCTATGCATTCATCCAAGTCATTTAATAAAATTGCCTTACTGTTGTTTAATGCTTTAGTAGCAATTTCAATCCTTGGCAATTGTTTCAGCTGTTGCTCTAATGCTATTATTGATTGTTCGATGACTGATACATTGTCTGATAATAAAATCACCTGGCTATCTGCTCCGTGTTCAGCTTGCGAAAGTAAATCTGCAGCAACAAATTCAGGATTACTGGTTTCATCAGCTATGATTAAAACTTCACTTGGTCCAGCAGGCATATCAATTGCAACACCATTTTGCTGCACCAATTCCTTTGCTTTAGTAACATACTGATTTCCTGGTCCAAATATTTTATAGACTTGAGGAACAGTTTCAGTACCATAGGCCATGGCTGCAATGGCTTGTGCGCCACCAACCTTGTAAATATTAGTAATGCCAATTAAGTTAGCAGTATAAAGTATAGCAGGGTTTATTTCTCCTTCTTTATTTGGAGGAGTGCAAATAACTATTTCATTGCATTCAGCTAATCTTGCTGGAATTCCCAACATTAAAATAGTAGAAAATAAAGGCGCAGATCCTCCAGGGATATACAATCCTACTTTTTCTATTGCGACTGCTTTTCTCCAACATTTTACACCAGGAGTAGTTTCAATAATTGCTTCATCTAATTTTTGTGCTGTGTGAAATTTTTCGATGTTTTCTCGAGCAGTATTAATCGCTGTTTTTAGTTCGTCTGAAATTAAACCATTGGCCTTTTCAATCTCACTTCGTGTTACTGCAATATTCTTTAGCTCTACTTGATCAAATAATTTGGCATAATTTAATAAAGCACCATCTTGCTTATTCTTAACTTCTGTCAGAATAGTAGTAACCAAATCATCTAATTGCTCTTTGGCAAATACAGGTCTTTCACATAACTGTTTCCAGTCTTTTATTTTAGGGTATTTAAGCATTTCCATTATAAAACCATTTTATCAATTGGTACTATTAAAATTCCTTCAGCACCAGCTATTTTTAATTCATCAATTACATCCCAAAACTTATCTTCATCGATTACACTGTGTAAAGAGCTCCAACCTTTTTCCGCCAAAGGAAGAACGGTTGGACTTTTTAGAACAGGAAGAATTTTATTGACCTCCTCAATTTTAGAATCGGGAACATTCATTAAAATATACTTGCTTTTCTTAGCTCGTAATACAGACTTCATTCTAAATACCAAACGCTCAAGTATTGCCTCTTTTTCTGGATTGAGATTCACAGATTTTGCCAATACCGCTTCAGATTTAAGAATCACCTGAGTTTCGCGCAACCCGTTTTTAAATAAGGTGCTTCCAGAACTCACAATGTCGCAAATACCATCAGCTAAACCAATATTTGGAGCTATCTCAACCGATCCAGAGATCATGTGTACGTCCGCTTTTATGTTGTTTTGGTTTAGAAACTGATTTAGCGTGTTTGGGTAGGATGTCGCAATCTTTTTTCCTTCAAAATAATTAACATCATCTGTTTCTATTTCTTTAGGGACGGCTAATGATACCTTACATTTTGAAAAACCGAGTTTTTCAACTACTGTTACTTGCTTTTGCTTTTCGATGATTAGGTTTTCACCGATAATGGCTAAGTCAACCACGCCATCTTCCAAGTATTGAGGAATATCAGAATTTCTCAAATACAGAATCTCTAATGGAAAATTTGGTACAATAACTTTTAATTGATCTTTCCCATTGTCAATTGCGATGCCACAATTTTTTAATAATTGTAGTGATTCTTGATTTAGTCGTCCGCTTTTTTGGACTGCAATTTTTAGTTTACTCATTTTATTTTTTAAAATTGTCTGAGTAAACCTTGAGGATAGAAAACAAAAAACCCGTCTGATTTACTCAGACGGGTTTTGAAATATCTTTAATTTACATATATCATCTCCTGCTCGCCTGAGTGCAAGTATGAAAATGATGTTGATGTAATTGTATAAAATTCATTTTGATCTAATTCTTGGACAAAACTATATATAATTTTTTAATATGTCCAAATTAATTTTGATAAACTGCTTTCACTAAATCTCTCAAGTTGTATTGTGAGGCCATTACTTCACCGTAGGCACCACAGGAATGAATGGCTATCAAATCTTCTCTTTTGGTAGTTGGTAACATCAATGCTTTACCAAAACAATCGGAAGATTCGCAAATAGGACCTACAACATCATAACGTTTAATTTCTTCAGAATTGCTGGTTAAATTATTAATGGAATGAGTTGCCTGATATAGCGCTGGTCTTATCAACTCTGTCATTCCAGCATCTATAATTGCAAAATCAGTATTTACACCATTTTTAACGTACAACACTTTACTAATTAATGTTCCACATTGTCCTACAATGGATCTTCCCAGCTCAAAATGCAATTCTTGTTGAGGACGGAGCTCAATAAAATCATGGAACAATTTAAAAAAAGCTTCAAAATTTGGGATAGGGTTTTGTATAGGGTTTTCATAATCAATTCCCAATCCTCCTCCTACATTAATGTGGTTAACAATTATTTGGCGTTCGTAAAACCATTCTTGTATTTCATTGACACGTAAACAAAGTCCTTTAAAATCATTTAAGTCCGTTATTTGAGAACCGATATGAAAATGCAGACCAATAAACCTTACGTTATCCATATCAGATAAAGCAACCAATACATCTTCTAATTCCCAGATGTTAATACCAAATTTGTTTTCTTCCAACCCAGTAGTAATATAATGATGGGTATTTGCATTTACATTAGGATTAACCCGTAAAGCAACTTGAGCCGTTTTGTTTTTGACAGCAGCTAACTCATTAATGACTTCTAATTCCGGTATGGATTCACAATTAAAACAAAAAATATCGTTGTCTAATCCAATATTTATTTCGGCATCTGATTTTCCGACTCCAGCAAAAACAACTTGTTCAGAGGTATAGCCGCATTCAATTGCTTTTTTAACTTCATTGCCACTTACACAATCAGCTCCTAACCCATAGGATTGTATAAGTTCTAAAACTTCATTATTAGTATTGGCTTTAAATGCATAATGTACATGGTAATTGTATTTAGAAGAAGTTTCTTTTACAACGTCTAATGTATCTTTTAGCAACTCTAAATTATAGTAATAAAATGGAGTAGGGGTATCGTTAAAACGAGCTATTTCTTGAGCACTAAACATTTTCGAATAGGTTTTCGTGCAAGGAATTCAGCGCTTCATTTTTATCAGATGTATTTACCAAAAGAGAAACATTATGTCTACTTCCTCCATAAGAAATCATTCGAATAGAAATATCCTTTAATGCACCAAAAACACTTAAAGCATAACCTTTACTCTCAGCAATAAAATCACCAACCACGCATATAATTGAGAGGTCCGTATCAACTTCTACTGTTCCAAATTTTTTGAGTTCATCAACAATATCATTTAAGTACTTGGTGTCATCTATGGTTACAGAAACAGCAACTTCGGATGTAGTAATCATATCAATTGAAGTCTTATAAGTTTCAAAGATTTCAAATACTTTTCTCATAAAACCGTGGGCTAATAACATTCTGCCACTTTTAATTTTTATAGCCGTAATGTTATCTTTTGCAGCAATGGCTTTAATTCCACCTCCGTTAGTCTCACTACTTACTAAAGTTCCATTAGCTTCTGGCTGCATGGTGTTTTTTAATCGAACAGGAACATTGGCTATCTTACAAGGTTGTACACTGGCAGGATGCAAAATTTTTGCACCAAAATATGCTAACTCAGCAGCTTCGTCAAAAGATAAGTTGGCCAATGGTTTTGTGTTTTCAACGTGCCTAGGATCATTGTTGTGCATTCCATCTATGTCTGTCCATATTTGAATCTCAGCAGCTTGACACGCAACGCCAATTAATGCTGCGGAATAATCACTGCCCCCTCTTTTTAAATTATCTATTTCTCCAAAAGCATTTCTACAAATAAATCCTTGAGTAATGAAAATAAGATTTTCGGGATTTTGATTAACTTCTCTGTTGATGTTTTCTTTGATATAGAATAAGTCAGGCTCACCATCTTTATCGGTTCGCATAAAATTTAAAGCAGGAACTAAAACAGAATTAATGTTTTGTTCGGTTAAATAGTAATGCAGTAAAGCTGTAGAGATTAACTCTCCTTGAGCTAAAATGGCTTTTTCTTCAAACAAGGTAAACATATCTTGAGTGAAAGATTTAATGTGCGTAAAATGAGACTTGATGAGCTCATTTCCCTTTTCTTTAAATTCTGAAGTAGCATACAACGCTTCAATTACATCGTAATATTTTTTTTCCAATGTAATAATTGCTTCGTTCGCGCTATCATGATTTTTTTTATAGAGGTAACCAGCAATTTCTACTAAATCATTTGTAGTTCCTGACATAGCAGAAAGTACTACCACCTTTTTTTCAGAAGTATTGATTAAGTTGGCCACTTCTTTTATTCTGGTTGCCGATCCAACGGATGTTCCTCCAAATTTTAATACAATCATTATTCAATGTTTTATTAAGAATGCAATATTACGTAAAACTATTAATTTAAAAATATAAAAAAATGTTATAAATAAAACAAAAAGCAATTAAACCGCTTATAAAGCCAAAGTGTCCCTTTAACAATTTTTATAATAAACATCATTTAAAAAATATTACTTTTGAACTTCGTTCAAAACGAATAGATGCTAACATTAATAAATAAGGAAATACGAAGCTTTTTAGGGTCACTAATTGGCTACATCGTTATTGTAGTTTTTTTAACGACTATAGGACTGATGATGTGGGTTTTTCCTGGTGGGACCAATGTGTTGGATAATGGTTATGCCAATATAGATGCATTGTTTTATGTGGCCCCATGGGTCTTTATGTTTTTGGTGCCTGCCATTACCATGCGATTGTTTGCTGAAGAAAGCAGAACAGGAACAATAGAGTTATTGCTGACTAAACCACTAACTGATTTTCAAATTGTATTTGCAAAATACATTGCGGGGTTTACCTTGGTTCTATTTTCATTACTACCAACGTTAGTTTATTTTTACTCGGTATACCAATTGGGAAGCCCAGTTGGAAATATAGATGTAGGTGGAACAACCGGCTCTTATTTTGGATTACTTTTTTTAGGAAGTGTTTTTGTGGCAATAGGTGTTTTTTCAAGTGCCATTACCAAAAATCAAATCATATCATTTATTGTTGCAGTTTTTCTTTGCTTTTTCTGTTATGTAGGATTTGAATCAATTAGTTCATTAGAATATTTTGGAGCGGTAGATGATATCATTATGAAGATGGGAATTAACGAGCATTATGTTTCTATGAGTAGAGGAGTGATTGATACCCGAGATGTAATTTATTTTTTAAGCACGATATTCTTGTTCCTTATTTTAACCAAAACAGCATTAAGTAGTAGGAAATGGTAGAGAAGAATGCTGTAAATAGAAAGAAAGACATTACCTTTTTGGTAATTGGAATTGCCATTATTATTCTGGCAAATTATATTGGTTCATTTGCTTTTGAGCGTTTCGATCTAACTTCAGAAAAAAGATATACGCTTTCTGATACGAGTAAAGAATTGGCTCAAAATCTTGATGATGTTATTTACGTTAAAGTGTATTTGGAGGGGAAATTTCCTGCTAAGTACAAGCGTTTGCGTGATGAAACAAAAGAGATGTTGGATGAGTTTAGAGCTTATTCAAATGGAAATTTAGAGTATGAATTTATTAATCCATCAGAAAGCTCTGATAAGAAAATTAGAGATGAAATCTATAAGCAATTGTATAAACAAGGGCTTCGACCAACTGATATATCTGAAAAATCGAGTGATGGTTTTAGTAACAAGATTATATGGCCAGGAGCTGTATTTAGCTATAAAGGAAAAGAACTTCCAGCTCAATTGTTAAAAAGTCAAATTGGAGCACAACCAGAATCAATGTTGAATAGCTCTATAGAATCATTAGAATATGAAATAGCAAATTCTATAAATAATTTAACCATTTTAGATATTCCAAAAGTTGCTTTTATTGAAGGGCATGGAGAATTGAGTAAATTAGAAACAGCTTCTTTAGCGGAGTCCTTAGCAGAGTTTTATGTTGTTGATAGAATTGAGTTAAATGAAAATTTAAACAGTTTAACTGAACGGGTTATGGTAGATAGCACTAAAGCTTATTCTGTTAAGATTAAGTACAATGCCATCATTATTGCAAAACCCAATAACAAGTTTTCTGAAAAGGATAAATTTATTATTGACCAATACATTATGTATGGGGGTAGAGTTGTTTGGTTGGTAGATCCGGTTTTTGCAAGCATGGATAGCTTACAAACAGCTAACATAACTATGGCAATTCCTTTAGACTTAAATTTAGATGATCAACTGTTTACTTATGGAGTAAGAATAAATACCAATATTGTTCAAGATATTCAATGTGCACCAATTCCTATGACTTCCGGAGTGGTTGGAAATCAACCAAAATTAGAAATGTTCCCATGGTTTTTCTTTCCATTACTAACACCAGCAAACAATCATCCTATTGTAAATAATTTAAATGCATTGAAAGGAGAATTTGTAAGTACAATAGATACTATTGCTAAAAAAGGGATTAGAAAAACGGAACTATTAAAAACTTCACAATATTCTAAAGTAAGTAACGCACCTACTAGAATAGGGTTAGATATGGTTCGGTTTGAACCTGACCAAACCCAGTTTAATCAAGGGCACCAAGTAATAGCCGTTTTGTTAGAAGGTCAATTTGAATCAGTATTTAAAAACAGAATGACACCACAAATAAAAGATGCTAATGAGATTAATTTTAAGGAAAAAGGTGTTGAAAATAAAATGATCGTAATTGCCGATGGTGATGTTGCTAAAAATCATGTAAAAAAGAGAACAGGAGAATATTTAGCACTTGGATTTGACCGTTTCACAAGACAAGAGTTTGGAAATAGGGACTTTATGCTAAATGTAGTTGGGTATTTATGTAATGATAGTGGACTGATGAGTGTAAGGTCCAAAAAGCTAAAAATTCGTTTATTGGATAAAAAAATACTGAAGAATGATAAATTTGATTGGCAATTAATTAATACGATTTTACCAATAGGACTAATATTGATCTTCGGTATTGCCCATTATTTTGATAGGAAGAAAAAATTTACGAAATAGATGAAGAATAATAAAATACTAATACTACTATTAGTTATTCTAATAGCAGCTGCTATTTACTTTTTTATGACTCAAACTTCTGGGACCATTGGAAGTAGTGCAGGTGAAAAATCAGATTTTGCCATTGAAGATACGGCAAGTATAAGTAAGATATTTATTACTGATGCTCAGGGGCAATCAGTTACACTTACAAAAACTGAAAAGGAATGGATAGTAGATGGTAAATACACAGCAAGGCCTGATAACATTAGATTATTAATGAAGACGTTTAGTAGGATAGATGTACGTTCTCCAGTACCAAAAGCTGCTTTTAACAATGTAATCACTCAAATAGCAACAAGTGCTACTAAAGTAGAAATCTATCAAGGAGACGATAAGCCAAGTAAGACTTATTATGTTGGAGGAGCAACCTTAGACCATCAAGGAACTTATATGGTTTTAGAAACGGAAGGAGTGAAATCTTCAGCACCTTTTGTGATGTATATACCTGGTAACTATGGCTATTTGACTACTCGCTTTTTTACAGAACCAGAACAATGGAGGGATGCGGTAGTTTTTAGGTATTCACCTAAAGAAATTAAAAGCATAGAGGTTAATTATTTTGAAAATCCCGATTCTTCTTTCATTATTAATAATAATGGAAGTCAATTTGCTTTGTCAGAGATTGGTTCTAAGGAGGTCATTCCTGTCGATACAGCTATCTTAAATGAGTATGTTAACAGGTATCGAAAGATATATTATGAAATGATAGACGTAGAATCTCCTAAAGAGAAAATAGACTCAACCATTGCATCACCACCATATATGAGTATTGAGGTAAAAGATTTACAGGGAGAGACTAATAAGATAGTCATTTACCACATGCCTAATTTTAGAAAACTTGAAAATCCTAAAAATTTAGAAGTGTATGAATATGATGTTGATAGAATGTATGCATATTTAAATAATGAACTATTTATCTACATTCAATTTGCGACTTTCGATAACATTACACTTCCAAAGGCCTACTTTACAAAAAGGAGGTAAGAAGTCTTTATCAAGTATTACCATTCTAAAATAATTTTACGATAGAGGCAACCATAATTAATTAATTACGTCTTATTATTAGTTTGGAGCCTTTAGGGCAACAAACGTTACCTTTTTCTTATAAAATTGCCCCGAGTAATCGGGGCTTTTTTCATTTTACCATGCTTTAACTTTATTAGAAGTGATATTTTTAAATTCGTTCTAACCTTATAGAATAAACCTTCTTTTTCTTTCAGTCTTATTAGAAGTGACATTTTTGATCCATTTTTATTTTATAGCCCAACAATTTCAGCATAATTTTAAAATGTTTTGAGCTATAATGAACGTAAAACAAGAGGTATAAAAGTCTCATAACCATTAATTTAATTGATGTTTTTCTTGAAATTTTATAACAATTATGGTTTTAAAACATTTTTTTTTAAAAAAACGTTATTTTTTTATTAACAATGGCAACCCAAGATAAAAAGCTGCGTCTTTAATGTGTATGTTTAAGGAATCCAATAATGATGAAATTTTAGTATAACTATGAATAAAGGTTTTAAATTTTTAGCAATAACCGTAATTTTTATATTGTCCATGATGGCAAATAATGAGGTTAGTGCGCATTCTGTTCAAGTTGGTTATTGTGTGAGCTGTAATGGTGATTTAAGGGTATGGGTTGAACACTGGCACAATTCAGCAAGCCCAAATTCAACCACCATGACTTTACAACTTAACGTTAATGGGAACATTACTAACATTAATGGAAATCCTAATACAAATATTCCTTCTACTGCTGGTAATTTACCTGGTTGCTTTACTCCTTTAACAGTTTTTGCATCATGTCCAAGTTCGTCTCCTTGTGCTGCTAATACGTGCGGGGATTGGGTGTCTTACGATTTTTTAGGGCTTCAATGTGGCGTTCCAATATCTGTTACTGTAATTTCAGGGAACTCTGCTTTTACGCAAGATGCTTGCGGAATGTATCCGGCCTCTACAGGAACAATTGTTATACCCTGTGCTACTAATCAATTACCAGATGTAGATACGTGTGCAGGAAATACTGTTGGACCTTTTGCATTTCCTGTAGGAAATACCTGGACAAATGATAATCCAAACATTGGTTTAGCTGCTTCAGGAACAGGAAATGTACCGGCTTTTACAGCAGCAAATAATTCAACTACGCAAGTTGGAAATATAGTTGTTACAAATACTTGTGGTGTGTCTACTTTTTCTGTGACAGTTTATCCTGCTCCTGTGAGTGATTTTGTTGCAAATGTAGGATGTCCTGGACAACCAGTAACTTTTAATGATTTATCCACTTCTCAAGGTGGAGGAATAACAGGTTGGTTGTGGGACTTTGGAGATGGTTCGCCTACATTCAATGCACAAAATCCGCCTCCGCATATATTTCCCCCTGGGGGTCCGTTCAATGTTACCCTCACAACCACAACAGCCAATGGCTGTACACATGATACAATAATTCCAGTCGACCCACTCAGTGGATTGATTGCTAATTTTATTGCGCCCTCTGTTTGTGATGGGAACGCTTCTGTTCTTACTGATGCATCAACTCCAATTGGAAATATTACGAATTGGGCTTGGGATTGGGATAATGATGGAGTAGTGGATGATGTGAACCAAAACTCATCATTTACTTTTGCTGGACCAGGGTCTTATAATATTGAATTATTTGTGGTAGGAGTTGGAGGATGTGTAGATTCGGTGTTGATACCAGTTGTCGTCAACCCTAATCCAGTGGCTAACTTTACGGGCACAAGTGAATGTTTTGGAACAGCCAATACGTTTACTGATTTATCGAATATAGCTACTGGTACTATAATAAATTGGCAATGGGATTTTGGTGATGCATCAACCATAGCTGACACTTCTATTTTACAAAACCCAAATTATACTTATGCTTCGCCAGGTAATTATAATGTAACACTAACGGTTACTTCAGATAGTGGCTGTACTGATGTGTTTAATTTCAATATAGATGTATATAATATTCCTGTAGCTAATTTTACACCAAGTACAGCTTGTGCTGGTGCAAACTCTTTATTTACTGATATATCTACTCTTGGTTCATCGGGAATACAATTTTGGAATTGGGATTTTGACAATGATGCTGTTGTAGATGATATGAACCAAAATCCTACCTATGTTTTTCCAGGAGGAGTAGGTAATTACCCCGTTAATTTAAACATAGTGGATAGTAACGGCTGTTTTCATGATACAACAATAACAGTAAGTGTTTCTGCCCAACCCACGGCTATATTTACCCATACTAATGAGTGTTTTGGAGCAGCTACAGGATTCACTGATTTATCAAATCCAAATGGAGGAACAATTACCAATTGGGATTGGGATTTTGATAATGATGGGACCGTAGATGACATACTTCAGAATCCAAGCAATGGGTACCCTGCAGCATCAACTTATACTGTTGAATTATTGGTAACAACAGCATTGGGCTGTAAAGATTCCACTACGCTTCAGGTGGTTGTTAACCCTATACCGGTTGTCAACTTTTCTGTAGCAGATGTTTGTTTTGGAACAACATCACAGTTCTACGATTCATCTACTGTTATAACTGGAGGATTAACAAATTGGTCATGGGATTTTGGAGATGGAATAGGGACAAGTATAGTTCAAAACCCAACATATAATTATACAACCCCTGGTACATATCCTGTTACCCTTATTGTTACATCAGACAGCGGATGTATAAATATATATACTGATAGTGCATATGTGTTTTTTCTTCCAACAGCTGCTTTTACGACAAACAATGTGTGTTTAAACGTAGCAGCACCATTTACTGATAATTCAAATGGGAATGGTGGAACCATCAATACATGGTTGTGGGATTTTGATAACAATGGAACAACAGATGATGTTAATCAGAATACAACAAATTTTTATCCTGCAGATGGAATGTACAATGTAGAATTAATTGTATCAACCGCATTTGGGTGCTCTGACACAATTGTTCAGCCGATTACAATTTATCCTATGCCAGTGGCTAATTATACATTTACAAATGCCTGTTATGGAACGGCAATTGCATTCAATGATTTATCAACCGTATCAAGTGCCAATACGCCAAATAACATAGCAAATTGGAATTGGGATTTTGGAAACTTAAATACATCAATTGTGCAAAGTCCTGCAGAAAACTATGCTTCAGAAGGGGTGTATACTGTTGAGCTAATTGTTACAACTAATAATGGTTGTGAGGATACATTGGCACAACAGATTGAAGTTTGGCCTGTACCAGTGGCTAACTTTGGACCTGACGAAGTTTGTTTAAATGTGGCGACTCAATTTACAGACTCATCCACAATATCAAATGCGTTTACGACAAATTCAATAGTAGGATGGACATGGGATTTTGGTGATGGTGTTGGATTAAGCAACAATCAAAACCCAATTTATGGTTATACAATGGATGGCGTTTATCCAGCTAATTTGACTGTTGTTACAAACAATGGATGTACTCATGACACAACGATTAATGTAACAGTTAATCCGTTACCAGTAGTTAGTTTTGTTGCAGATTCGTTGTCAGGATGCGCACCTGTAATTTCAAATTTTACAGACAATACAGTCATTAATGCTCCGGGCCTTTTATCTTCTTGGTATTGGGATTTTGGAAACGGGATGTCATCCACTTCTCAAAATCCTATGGGAATATCTTTTGAAAATCCATCTGCAAGTAGTGTTGCAACTTACGGGGTGAGTTTAGTGGTTACATCAGATAAAGGTTGTATAGGAAAAGATTCGGTTATCAATATGATAAGTTCATTTCCAATTCCTGTAGCAGCATTTACTTTTTCTCCTGATCAAACAGATATTTATGACAGAGAAATTACATTCACGGATCAATCTATTATTGGGACTGTATGGGATTGGGATTTAGGAGATGGAAATACATCAACTTTGCAGCATCCTATTCATGAATACGCTGATTCTGGATCTTTTAATGTGGTATTATACATGGAAAACGTATACGGATGTAAAGACACTGCAAGAAAAACAGTGATTATTGATCCAGTATTTGCGATATGGATACCTAATGTATTTACACCTGATGGAGATGAAATAAATGATTATTTCTTTTCCAAAGGATTTGGAATAATTGAATTGCAGACATTGGTGTTTGACAGGTGGGGAGCTTTAGTTTTTGAAGGATATATGTTAGATTCGAAATGGGATGGAACATATAAAGGAAGTATGACCCAAGAAGATGTATTTGTCTACAAGATTAGAGCACGAGATGTTTTTAATGAATGGCATGAATTCATAGGCAGAGTTACATTAATAAAATAATCAAAAAGTAAAAAATAAATTTAGTAAGGAATAGAGGCAACTTATTGTCAAAAAATTCGTCTAAGAATAAGTGATGTTGGGATTTCAATAGTATATTTTTTTATAATGATTATGAATAAAGGATTAAAATTTTTAGCAGTAACAGTAATTTTTATGTTGGCTATGATGGCTAACACTAAAGTTAATGCTCATGCAGTACAATTAGGTTATTGTACCAATTGTAATGGTGATTTAAGAATTTGGATTGAACATTGGCATGGGTCTTCGTTTGGAGCAAGTTCACTTAATGTGACCATCACAGTGAATGGTGTTCCGAGTACTATTACAGGAGCAACAACATTAGCTTCACCGTTAAATACGCCTGCAAGTGCTTTGCCTGGATGTTTTACCCCTTTAACACCTTTTGCTCAATGTAATGATGCCAATACCTATAATGAATGGGTAGCTTATGATTTTCCAGGAGTAACTTGCGGTGTCCCTATTAATGTAACCGTTACATCAAATCAATCAACGACTATTTATACACAAGATGCTTGTGGAATGTATCCTGCCTCAACTGGTACTTTTACCATACCTTGTGCTACTAATCAACTGCCAAATGTTGATACATGTGCTGGAAATACTATTGGACCTTTCAATTTTCCTGTCGGGAATACTTGGACAAATGATAATCCGGCTATAGGTCTTCCTGCGTCTGGAGCTGGAAATATTCCTGCTTTTATAGGAGCAAATAATGCTACGAATCAAACGGGAAATATAGTTGTAACCAATGTATGTGGAATAGAAACTTTTTCAATTACGGTTTACCCAGCACCAACAAGCAGCTTTATTGCGAATGTAGGATGCCCCGGTCAACCAATTGGGTTTATAGATCAATCTACTTCTCTTGGAGGAAATATTACGAGCTGGGTATGGGATTTCGGAGACGGGTCTCCCGTATTCAATGGGCAAAATCCGCCTCCTCATGTTTACCCCCCTGGGGGACCGTACAATGTTACCCTTACTACACTAACAGCAAATGGTTGTACTCATGATACGATAGTACCAGTGGATCCACTTAGTGGGCTGGTCGCGAATTTTACAGCTCCTTCAATTTGTGATGTAAACGGAACAGCGCCAACGGTATTTACAGATACTTCAACACCTATTGGAAACATTACCAATTGGGCATGGGATTATGATGGTGATGGTATTACAGATGATATTATACCTAACCCTACTTTCACATTTCCTGGACCAGGAACGTACAATGTTCAATTACATGTAACTGGGGTTGGTGGCTGTCAAGACTCTATTACGATACCGGTTTACGTCAACCCAGCACCTGTTGCTAACTTTAGTGTAGCTGCGGTTTGTTTTCCTGATCCGAACTTTTTCATAGACAGTTCTTCTGTTCCCCCGGGGACATCTTATCAATGGGATTTTGGAGATGGAATAGGAATTAGTGCCCTTCCAAACCCTTCGTATACTTATGCCAACTCGGGGACCTATTTTGTCAATTTAACCTTAACAACTGATAGCGGTTGTGTTGATACGCATTCCGATAGTGCAAGCGCTTTGGGATCTGTGACAGCAGCGTTTGTAGTAAATGATACCTGTTTAGGAACACCTTCAGTGTTTACAGATCAGTCTACTGGAGCAGGAGGATCGATAACCAATTGGGATTGGGATTTTGACGGTGATGGTATTTTTGATGATTCGAATCAACACCCAACGTATACTTTCCCTGGTATCGGTACCTTTAATGTTCAGATGGTCGCTTCGGTAAATGGAAGTTGTGCTGATACGGTTACTGTTCCTATAAATATATTTGCTGTTCCTACAGCCGACTTTACCTTCGTAAATGAATGTCTGGGTACGGCAGTCGCATTTACTGATATTTCAAATGCAAATGGAGGAGCACTTTCAAATTGGGATTGGGATTTTGGAAATTTAAATACTTCAATTGTTCAAAACCCGGCAGAATTATATGCAAGTGATGGAGTTTATAATGTTGAGTTGATTACGACAACACTAAATGGTTGCGCTGATACGATTTCAAAACAAATAGAAGTTTGGCCTATACCTGTGGCTGATTTTTCTCCAAATGAAGTGTGTTTAAACACGATGAGCTTATTTACTGATTTAACAACAGTATCGAATGCGAACACACCAAATAACATTGTTCAATGGACATGGGATTTTGGTGATGGAGTTGGGGTTAGTAATAGTCAAAATCCATTTTATGCATATACAGTAGATGGAGTTTACCCTACCAATTTAAGTGTAGTATCTAATAATGGTTGTACACATGATACAACGATTAATGTAACGGTTAATCCTTTACCTGTAGTTAGCTTTGTAGCTGATACTACGTCTGGGTGTGCACCAGTAGTTGTGAATTTTACTGACAATACTGTGCTTAATGCTCCTGGATTAATATCATCTTGGTATTGGGATTTTGGAAATGGGATGTCTTCTATAGATCAAAATCCAATAGGAATCTCTTATGCAAACCCATCAGCAACAAATGTTGAAGTATTTGGAGTGAGCTTAGTGGTTACTTCAGATAAAGGATGTATAGGAAAGGATAGTGTTAATAATATGATTACATCATTCCCTATCCCTGTTGCAGCATTTAACTTTTCTCCAAACCAAACAGATGTTTACGATAGAGAGATTTCATTTAATGATCAATCAATAATTGGAACTTTATGGGACTGGGATTTAGGAGATGGAAATACGTCATCAGTACAACATCCTGTTCATGAATATCCAGACTCTGGATCATACGATGTTGTGTTGTACATGGAAAATGTATACGGTTGTAGAGATACTGCAAGAAGAACCGTTATTATTGATCCAGCGTTTGCATTGTGGATTCCTAATGTATTTACTCCTGATGGAGATGGTATCAATGATTTCTTCTTTGCATCCGGCTTTGGAATAGTTGAGTTACAGACAAGAATTTTTGACCGATGGGGAACGTTAATGTTTGAAGGTAATTCATTGAACTCACAATGGGCTGGTTACTATAAAGGAAGTAAAGTTCAAAAAGACGTATACGTCTACAGGATTAGAGCACGAGATGTCTTTAACGAGTGGCATGATTACACAGGGAGAGTTACCCTACTT
>JAJCYO010000159.1 GCA_029262875.1 Flavobacteriales bacterium | reverse complement strand
GGAGGTTTTCTGGGATGTCGCCGTCGTGGTTGTCGCTCTTGTCGTTTTGGGCATGGCGCTTGAAGTCAAAGCCAAAGGACGCACGTCCCAGGCCATCAAGAAACTCATGAGCCTGCAGGCGAAAACCGCCCGCGTGGTACGCGGCGGCAAGGAAATCGATCTGCCCGTCGAGGAAGTGGTCGCAGACGATATCGTGATCGTCCGACCGGGCGATAAGATTCCCGTCGACGGCACACTCATCGAGGGCTCGAGCGCGATCGACGAGTCGATGATCACCGGCGAGTCGATGCCGGTTGAAAAACACGTAGGCGATGAAGTCATCGGCGCAACGATCAACAAAACCGGCAGTTTCAAATTCCACGCCACAAAGGTCGGCAAGGACACGGCACTCGCCAGCATCATCCGCATGGTGAAAGATGCGCAAGGTTCAAAAGCACCTATCCAGCGGGTCGTCGATCTGGTCTCGGGCTATTTTGTACCGACCGTGATGATCCTCGGTATTCTCTCCTTCATCGTCTGGTATCTCGTCGGACCTGAGCCCAGGATCATCTATGCCACGATCGTGCTCGTCACGACATTGATCATCGCGTGTCCGTGCGCGCTCGGATTGGCAACGCCCACCTCTCTGACTGTGGGCATCGGTAAGGGGGCCGAGAACGGTATCTTAATTCGCTCCGGCGATGCGTTGCAAACCGCGGAGAAACTCAATGCGTTGATCCTTGACAAGACCGGTACCATCACGCGCGGCGAACCGGCGCTGACCGACGTCGTCACCACTGAAAGGGCGGATGAGGCGGAAGTCTTGCGCCTTGCCGCCTCGCTGGAGCGCGGCTCCGAGCATCCTTTAGGCGAGGCCATCGTCAAAGGGGCGCAAGACAAGAGCCTCAACCTTGCTGACGCAGAGGGATTCGCGGCCATTCCCGGACACGGGGTCAGCGGTAGCATCGACGACAAGAACGTCCTGCTCGGTAATGCCAAGCTGATGAACGATCGCAAGATCGCCATCGACAGCTTGACAAGCGACTGGGAACGCCTGGCGAGCGAGGGCAAGACGCCGATGTACGTAAGCGTCGATGGTCAGGCTGCGGGCTTGGTTGCGGTTGCTGATACAGTCAAACCCGATTCAAAAGCCGCCATCGACATGCTTAAAAAGATGGGCATTGAGGTTGTCATGCTCACCGGTGATAATCAGCGCACCGCCGACGCGATCGCCCGGGAGGTCGGCGTCGACCGGGTTCTGGCGGAAGTCCTGCCCGACGACAAGGCGCATGAAGTGCAAAAGTTACAGCTCGAAGGTAAAACAGTGGGCATGGTCGGCGACGGCATCAACGATGCGCCGGCGCTGGCCCAGGCCGATATCGGCTTTGCCATCGGCACCGGCACCGACGTCGCCATCGAGGCAAGCGATGTGACCCTCATCAAGGGCAGCCTCATCGGTGTTGTCACCGCCATCGAAATCAGCCGCGCCACCATGCGCAATGTTCGTCAGAACCTGGTCGGCGCCTTTGGCTACAACACGCTGGGCATCCCCATTGCGATGGGCGCGCTCTACCCCTTCTTTGGTCTGCTGCTGTCGCCTTTGATCGCCGCTGCGGCCATGGCCTTTAGTTCGGTGACGGTGGTTACCAACGCCAATCGCCTTCGTTTCTTTCAGCCCAGGAGGGTCGCCAAATGACACCGGATCGCTGGATTGTACTTATCACAGGCATCGCCCTTATCGTCTTCATTGTTTGGTTCTTCTGGCTCAAGCGTACCAAGGGCGTACGCGCGGCGGAAGCAAGCGGCGGGTACCAAGAGGCCATGATCTTGGTTAAAGGTGGATATACACCTGACACCATTATCGTGCGTCATGGCAAACCGGTACGCCTCAATTTCCGCCGCGAGGAAACCGCCTCATGCTCGGAGAAAGTTATCTTTGCCGACTTCAACAAAAGCGCTGACCTGCCGACCGGCGAAACCGTGTCTATAGAATTCGTTCCCGACAAACCCGGCGAGTATGAGTTTGCCTGCGCCATGGGCATGTTCCGCGGCAAGCTCATCGTGGAATAATTATGAAACGTGGAAATTACAAAGTCGATGTCTGATTTCGTCAACGAACCTTTTCCGATCGTCGGCGCGGGGCCAGCCGGACTTGCCTGTGCAATCGTATTGGCGCGAGCGGGTCGGCGGGTTGTCGTCTATGAACGCCGCAAACGGCCTGGCGGCCGATTTCACAATGATTTTCAAGGAATTGAAAACTGGTCGACAGAAAACAATATTCTGGAAGAGTTAGCGCACGCCGGAATCGACGACACATTTGATCATGCTCCCGTACGCGCGGGCATCGCCTTTGATGCATGGGGCACGGTACATGCGGTAAAGAGCGAAGAACCGCTCTACTATTTGGTGCGCCGAGGCGATGAAACGGGATCGCTTGACCAAGGGCTGCTCGGGCAAGCGCGCGCACTCGGGGTCGAGGTGAGATTTGAAGAAAAGTTTGAAAGGATTGGGGACCCGGCAATCCTGGCTATCGGCCCTCGCACGGCGGATGTCATTGCCGTTGGTTACGTGTTTGAAACAGACAAGTCCGACGGCAATTGGATTTGCTTTGACGACAAATTGGCGCCGCTCGGATATGCGTATCTCCTTATATCTGGCGGGCGGGGCACCGTCGCCAGTTGTATGTTCACGGGATTTAAAAACCAGCGCCTTTTCCTGCAAAGGACAATCAAGTTTTTCGAGGCACATGCCGGTCTGAAAATGACCAACCCCCGGCCGTTCGGGGGCTATGGCAATATGCATTTGCCGCGCACTGCCGTTCAGGGCGGTAAGCTTGTTATTGGCGAACAAGCGGGATTCCAGGACTCACTCGCTGGTTTTGGCATGACTTTCGCCCTGCGCTCAGGAATCCTGGCGGCGCGCAGCGTTGTCGACAGCCTAGATTACACTAAACTTTGGCGTACGGAAATCCTCCCCCTCCTGCATACATCTGTGGCCAATCGCTATGTGTTTAACTTAGCCGGTAAATGGGGGCGCCGCTGGGCGTTATCACGCATCTCCAGAAGTGATGCGCGAAAAACGCTTCATCGCCTTTATCACCCCTGGTGGCTCAGCCGCGGTGTTTTACCCGTCGCTCTTCGGCGATACAGGGCGCCCCTCAAGGACAAAAGTTGCGACCACGTGAACTGTAGGTGCGTGTGGTGTGAGCACGGATTAATGGAAAGAACAAAGTATGAGGAAAGTTATGCGTAAATTTATGAAGCCATGGATTTTGGCAAGCATAGTTCTGCTTCTCAGCGGCACCGCCCTTAGCTGGCGATACTTGTCCGCATCAGATGAAGGTGGCACGAACTCCCTTGTCCTGCCAAAATTTTCAACTCTTGCAGCGAAAGGCCAGGACACCTTCAATGCGAACTGCACTCAATGCCACGGTGTTAATGCTATCGGCTCCGATAGCGGCCCACCGCTTGTGCACGATATTTACAATCCCGGTCACCACGGCGATGCCGCATTTTATCGCGCCGCCAAACTGGGTTCACCTCAACATCATTGGTCGTTTGGCGATATGCCGCCGCAGCCCGAAGTGAATGACGCAGACATGGCCGCCATCATTCGCTTTATTCGTGAATTGCAAGAGGCGAACGGTATTTTCTATCGGCAACATCAAATGTAGCGGATTTCTCTGGCTGGAAAGAAAGAGGCGATCAACAATGGCAAATACGATAAAAAATAAACCAGGCGGATTCCTAATGTCGCGCAACGGAATTGCGTTGGTCGTTTTTTTGACGATCGCTGGTTATTTTCTATGGACAGAGCATCAAGCTCATTTAATCGGAGCCCTGCCCCTCATTTTGATACTCGGGCTGTGTATCGGCATGCATTTTTTCATGCATGGCGGACATGGTCACGGGCCTCACGGAGGGTCTACACATCACGGGCCCAAGGGCTCGGAGGACAAATAAATGTCACAGGACGCCCCCAGTTACGGTTTATGGCTTTTGGTCGTTATCAACTCTGCTATTTTCATCATCTTCGCTTTCAGCTTCTTCAAGCCGCATACGGCCCGCGATTGGCGCTCGTTTGGTGCTTTCAGTGCTTTTATCGTGGCTCTATTCACTGAGATGTACGGTTTTCCCCTCACTATCTTTTTTCTGTCAGGCTGGCTGCAAAGCCGTTTCCCGGAGATCGATTGGTTCGCCCATGATTCCGGCCACCTTCTTGAAATGATTTTCGGCTGGCGCGGCAACCCGCATTTCGGACCGTTTCACTTATTGAGTTTTGTCCTAATCGGCGGCGGTTTTGTTTTGCTGTCTGCTGCCTGGCGCGTTCTCTACCGTGCCCAGAAAAGCCACGTGATCGCAACCGAGGGGCCTTATGCCTATATCCGGCATCCGCAATATGTTGGTTTTGTTCTGATCATGCTCGGCTTTCTCTTTCAATGGCCGACGCTCCTCACGCTCGCGATGTTCCCCGTCCTGGTCGCCATGTATGCATGGCTTTCCCGCCGTGAAGAGCACGAATCTATGGCGGAATTCGGCGATGCCTATTTCCAATATGCTGAGCATGTGCCGAGATTTTTTCCCAAAATGAAATTACTGACGACGCGAGGTGCAAAATGACCCACACAGAAAAGGTTGTATCGGAAGACCGCCGCGATTTTCTCTATATTGTAAAATAACTTGATGGGGGTGATGAGTGACTCTACGCAACAAACAACAATCAGACATAAATCGAAGCTTCAATTACAAAGCATATCGGCGGGGTAGAACAATTGGAAGATGGATATAAAGCAAACAGTTTAACGCTTACCGGCGCCGTCGCGATGGGCACTGGGGTTATGATCGGCGCCGGAATTTTCGCACTGACCGGGCAGGTAGCGGAATTGGCGGGGGACTTGTTTCCTCTCGCCTTTC
>JAJCYO010000158.1 GCA_029262875.1 Flavobacteriales bacterium | reverse complement strand
GGTATTTATGATTTTAGCAACCATGTTTTATGCGTCAGTTATTGTTCCGTTGTTTAATAAATTGACACCTTTAGAAGATGGGGATTTGAAAAATGAAATAACTGATTACTGCAAAAAAGTAGATTTTAAGCTGGATAATTTGTTTATAATGGACGGTTCTAAAAGATCGTCTAAAGCAAATGCTTTTTTTAGTGGATTGGGTGCAAAAAAAAGAATTGTACTGTATGATACCTTGGCAAACGAGTATGATAAAGAAGAAATAACAGCAGTTTTGGCTCATGAAATAGGGCATTACAAGAAAAAGCATACATTAATTACCATTATAGTTTCCATCCTTCAGGTTGGAGTCATGTTGTTTGTATTGTCATTGGTCATTAATAAACCTGAATTTTCATTGGCATTAGGACTTCAAGATAAAAGCTTTCACGTTAGTTTGTTAGTGTTCTCATTGTTGTATTCTCCTCTATCAATGGTTATTGGAGTAACAATGAACGTAATTTCACGTAAAAATGAATATGAGGCTGATAATTATGCCAAAACAACTTATGATGCTGAACCTTTAGTTAGTTCACTTAAGAAACTGTCAGTTGATAGTTTAAGTAATCTAACACCACATCCTTATTACGTTTTTGTTAATTATTCGCACCCTACACTATTGCAACGTATTAAAGCGTTATATAATTAAATGTAACATCATTTTTTTTTATTAAAAAAAAGATTAATTTTAACATAATAAAATCATTGTAAAATGAAAAAGTCGTTTTTAAGCAAAGTATTAGCATTCTTCTTTTTATGCAGCTTAGTGGTGCCTGTTACGGTTTCAATGCAATCTTGTGGTAACCCTAAGTATAACAAGTCAAGAAATGGTGGAAAGAGAGTCAATTCATCTGGAACTGTTGGAAATAGAAAACACAAGAACCGACACGTTTGGGGTAAATAAATCCTTTTAAATTTTCTAACCTTTTTTCTTGATTGACGTAAACGAATGTAAACTTTAGTTTATGTCAAAAAAAGTGCTTTCTGTATTATTTCTCTTTATTTTTTTAATTGGATTAGGTTGTTCTAATATTGGAAAACCTCCTAAAAAACATCATAAAGGACCAAAAACTAATTCCAGTGGAAAAATGAATAGGTACAAGTGAGAATTAATGGATTACCAGCCGTTTTACAATTTTCTCATTTTCTGAGACCATTGAAACAAAGTAAATTCCTTTCCTAACCGCACTTAAGTTAATTTGAATTTCATTCTCCGTTTCCCTTTGTTTTTGATAAACGATTTTTCCAACAACATCATAAATAGTAACATCGAAAGGGTCGTTGTTTCCCTTTGTAATTGTAAAAATTCCTTGAGTAGGGTTTGGATAAATGTTGAACCCATTGTTAATGGTTGAATATGAATTGGTAGAAGCAACTAAGCAGAAAGGAAAAGTTAGACTATCTCCACCCATAGCTGTACTAAAAATTAAACCCGAAGGAGGACAAGCAACAGAGTCTCCTGCACAGGCCAATGTATCTCCATTAGCATTTGTTAATTGAAATGCACCACTGCCAAATCCACAGCAAAAACCATCACCAAAAGAATCATAAAGTACAAATGTGAAACAACTGTCACTTAAACATAAATTCTCGGTAATTTGTTGACCACCAGTCACATTTTGATAGCCTCCACCTTGAATAACGATGTTTCCAACTAAGTCCCTAACTGCCCATGAAGTCTCTGTTCCAAAATTATCTGTAAGGAGGTATAATGTTGCCAATACCGGATTGTCATTTGAAGTGAAGTTCACCGATGCACTATCATTGGCTAAATTCTCATCACTTGTTCCATTTGGATTGGTACAATTTGCTGTAAAAGTATGCGGACCTCCAGGAACATAAGTAGTCGGTATGATTATGCTGTCGACAGCAAAAGGGAGTAAATTACCTGACCAACTTATCGTATTAACTCCGCCTCCATCTAATTCATAATTAACATCCAAAGAAGTTAAGTTACTTGAACCATGATTTCTAATGGTAATTTTAGGAGAAATGGAATCGCCACAAATAAAAGTTTCAATTTCTGAAATCCCTAATAATACTGCATCAGTTGTTAGTGGTTGTCCATTCGGGTCATATCCATCAAGAACGGGAACGCCTGAACTATTTGGATCTAACCAATGTTTTAATTGTTTTGAGGTGTCAGCATCAGTTTCCCATGAATAAGAAAATTTTCCATAAAAATCAAAAGCATCATTACCGCATGCTGCATCCCCACCATGAAGTTGACCAACAATCCTGTGGTTTTGATCGAATAAAGGAGAACCTGAAGATCCACCTTCTGTTGTTCCAGAGTTCCAGTCCAATACTTCCCAATGATTATTTCCTGCGGTATAATACCCAGATTCGATGACAAGGTCATCATCGTGAGATATTTTTTTCACGTCTAAGGCTGGGAAATGAATTCCAGTACCTTTAGTGGGAAAAACATTTACACTTGACCATCCCGAATAAAATACATTATAACCTGCAGGTGGAGCACTCGAAAGTTCTACTAAAAAGAAATCAGAAGGACCATCATTAGCCCTAATGGTACAACCGCTAATAGTTTGGGCAGTTGATCCATCAACACTTGGGCTACAAGTTGCTGATTGATAATTGAACATAAAAATGTTATTGGTGGAAGGACCGCAATGATTAGCAGTCAATACATAGGGAGTTCCATCTTGCAAAGTATTGTTTACTAAAGCTCCTGAACAAAACCTCGAATTACCAGCAGTTAGTAGCATTACTGCCGAACGTATTTCATTTCCCCAAAAAGAAGTATCGCATATTGCATTTACATTACAAGCACCTGAATTACCAAATCCTTTTAATTGGTTGAATAAATCTCGGTAACCATGAACAACAGAAGAAACTTCAATAATTCCTTGGCCTTGAACGGAGGCTGGTTCAACGTATTCTAAAACCACATTGTCACCCTTTAGCAATGAGGTGGAAAATTGACCTGAGGCTTTATTATTTTCATGTGTAAATGAACCCAGAACTTGATTTTTGTTATATACAAAAAAAGTTGCTCCAGCAGGGATTTGAAAAGAGCTATAATTTAAATTAATGGTTTTTGCATTAGGTGATATTATTTTTAATCGCCAGATTTTATCTCCATTGGCTAAGGTTTCCCATAGACCAGAGTTGTTTAAATTTAGATTTACAAATTGTTCAATTCCGAATCGCCAAGCGATGTCTTTATACTTATCGGTTATTTTATCTTCATCTATAAATGGCTGAATATTTAATACTGGGGTAGTATGTATTGGAGCATCAGTTAAATTTTTATCAAAGCTTACAGGGCTTCCTCCATGGCTAATTTGTGCAATCCCATGAAACGAGATAAGAATGGCTATAATTACTAATAATTTTTTCATGCTACTAAAATTGAGATAAAGGTATTGATTTTTATGTTTGGTTGAAGGGTTAAATCAATTAAAGGTTAAAGCTGAAACCATTAAGCTAAAGACTTTCTCCACAAAATTTACAATGTTCCGCATCATCATCATGACCTTCTAATGAACAACTTGGACAAGACTGTGTATTGGAATTGGGTTTAGTTTTTGCCAATTCAGCCCCAACAATACCAGTAGGAACAGCTATAATAGCATAACCGATAATCATAATAAAAGAAGCTAAAGTTTGCCCTAAAACAGTTTGAGGAGCAATATCGCCATAACCAACAGTGGTTAGCGTTACAATGGCCCAATAAATACTTCTTGGAATGCTTGTAAATCCACTTTCGGGAGTTTCTATGAGGTACATTACTGTTCCTAAAATGAAGGTTAAGCTTAATAATGCAAACAAAAAGACTACAATTTTAGCCCTGCTGGCCTTTAAAGCTTTTATTAAAATATTTGCTTCACCCATAAATTGAGCTAATTTCAAGATTCTAAATACCCTTAACAATCGGATACTTCGAATAATGGCCAAAGATTGTGACCCCGTAATAAATATGCCCAAATAAGTAGGTATAATAGATATAAAATCAACGATGCCATAAAAACTGAAAACATACTTTAAGGGTTTGCCAATTGAGATCAAACGGGCAATGTATTCTAATGTAAATAAGATGGTAAAGCCCCATTCTATAATCCTGAGTTCTTCGCCATAGATTGCTGAAATACTATTAACACTTTCCAGCATAACAGTAGCAACACTTAGAAGAATGGCTACAAGTAAAAAAATATCGAACCACTTTCCAGCACGGGTATCGGCTTCAAAAATTATTTCATGCAGCTTGAGCTGCCATGGGGATAATTGATTTTTTGTTTTAGGACTCACAAATCAAATGTACAAAAACTTAAATGATATCTAAATCACCAATACCTTCACGGATGATCTCTGGTTCATTACCTGTACAATCTATAATGGTTGAAGCTTCATTTTTTCCATAACCACCATCTATTACAATATCAAGAATATTATCATATTTTTCGTGAATCAGCTCAGGGTCAGTAATGTATTCTAAAATTTCATCATCATCATGCACAGATGTCGAAATCAATGGGTTTCCCAATTCCTCTACTAATGTTCTTGCAATGTTGTTATCAGGAACACGAATACCTATCGTTTTCTTTTTAGATTTAAATAA
>JAJCYO010000157.1 GCA_029262875.1 Flavobacteriales bacterium | reverse complement strand
GCTATACATTATATGACAATGCATGAAAAAACGGGTGACTTAATTATGGGAACACACGGTAGGGGAATTATTATTTTAGATGATGTTTCTCCGCTTCGACAATTGAAGGCTGATGTGTTGAATCAGAAATTAGTTTTCATGAAAACTAAGCCTACAGTAATGTGGGAAGAGAGTACATTTGGTGGAACTAGTAGTGAAACACAGTTTGTTGGTGCAAACCCGAGTAGAGAAGCTAAGATTGTCTATTACCTATCAAAACGACATACTTTTGGTAAAATGACCATGAAAGTTTATGACCAAGATGGGAAAGAAATGGCTTCATTGGCTCCTGGAAAACAAAAAGGAATTAACATCGTTAACTGGAGCTATATTATGAAAGCTCCAAAGGTAGCAAAAGGGAAAACGTTTTCTTTTGGCGGAATGACCCCTCCAAGAGTAAAAGCCGGGAAGTACAAAGTGGTGATTAAAAAAGGAAAAGAAACCTATGAAACTGAAATAGAAATGGTCTACACTCCTAACTCAGTTTTTACATTAGAAGAGCGTGATGTACAACACAAAGCCACGATGGATTTGTACAAAATGACTGAAGACTTGGCGTATATGGTTTATGAGCTGGATGAAATGGTGAAGTATACAGAAGCAAATAAAAGCAATAAGAGCTTAAAGAAACCAGGTACAGCTTTAGCGTCAAAATTAACAGCATTGAAGAAGACATTGGTGATCACAACAGGAGATAACTATGTTGGTGCTGCAGAACCTGAGCTTAGAGAAAAAATGGGAGACATATACAGTAAAGTTGCTGGATATTATGGAAAACCATCAGAGTCAGAGTTTAAAAACATTAAGCTGGTTACCAATAGGTTTAATAAAGCTAAGGCAGATTTTGATACCATAAAGTCTAAGTATTATTCTAAATATGTGAAAGCAGCAGAAAAACAAGAAGTAAAATCGTTAAGCATAAAATCTTATGAAGAATTTACGACAAAATAGAATCAAGCTGTTATTAATGCCAGTGCTATTATGCGCTGGTATTATCGCTTTTGGACAAACTCCAGAAGAAGCAGTAATGGAGCCAGTCAATTTACTGTTTGAAGGGATGAAAAAGGCCGATAGCGCTATGGTAAAAAAAGCATTTTTTAAAGAAGCTAAGATGTTTACATCAACCAAGAATAAAAATGGTGAAGATGTGATAACTCAAGCAGAACTTGCTAAATTCCTTAATTTACTTGGAAGCAAAAACCCTAACGATCCAGCATGGAATGAAAAAATATTTAATACTCAAATTAAAGTAGATGGAGGAATGGCTCAAGTATGGACAGAGTATTCTTTCTTCATTGGTGAAAAGTTTAGCCACTGTGGCGTTAACGCTTTTCAGTTATTAAAGGATCAATCTGGGTGGAAGATTATTCACATTATGGACACCCGCAGAAAACAGAATTGCAACGAGGTATTTACTAAATAAACCGTTTATAGTTATTGGGTGATAATTAAGTTAATAAAACCCTAACTTTAACACATGAAAACGCTAATCCTTCTTATATCCCTCTCTTGTCTTTCTGTTTTATGTCATGCCCAGCAAACGATAAATGGTATTATTACCCACAATAGTTTACAACGATCATACATATTGTATGTTCCCGCATCTTATGTTGCTGGAACCCCAGCACCGTTAGTACTCAACTTTCATGGTTATACAAGTAACGCTAACGACCAGATGGTTTATGGTGATTTTAGAGCAATTGCTGATACTGCAGGTTTTTTATTGGTTCATCCTATGGGAACATTAGATGGGTCTGGAAATACCTATTGGAATTCAGATTGGGGAGGTACAGTAGATGATATTGGTTTTACAGAAGCTTTAATTGATTCACTTGCCTTGTCCTATAATATAAATATGGGGAGAGTTTATAGCACAGGAATGTCTAATGGTGGTTTTATGAGCTACACCTTAGCTTGTTCTTTGAGTAATCGTATTGCTGCAATTGCATCTGTTACAGGAACCATGAACCTGAATCAGTCATTAACTTGCAATCCACTTCACCCAACACCGGTAATGGAAATACATGGAACTTCCGATGCTACGGTGCCTTATAATGGAATGGCTGGGTCGATGGAGTCAATTGCCAATACGCTAACTTATTGGGTAAACTACAATCAAAACGATACAGGAGCAATTGTAACGAGTGTTCCAGATATCAATGTTTTTGATGGATGTATAGCAGAACATTACTTGTATCAAAATGGTAATAATGGAGTGGAAGTAGAACACTATAAAATAATTAGTGGAGCACACACATGGCCAGGAGCACCTTTTGTATTAGGAACCACCAACTATGATATTAATGCTTCACTTAAAATATGGGAGTTTTTTGCAAAGTATGACATCAATGGAAAAATCACATCAGTTAATCAATTGAATAAAGAACGGGTATTAGTTTCATTATATCCCAATCCAAGTAACTCCATTATTAATATTAAAATGACAAACGGTAAGCAGGGAACATTTCGATTGTTTGATATAACGGGTAAAGAAGTTATGGTAAAGGAAATTAACTCAGGCTCAACTCAAATAGATGTTTCAACATACCCTGAAGGGGTATATACTTATCAGTTAATCAATTCATCCCAAACTTTTTCAGGTAAATTGCTTGTTCAGTAAGAATTAAACCTTGTCAGCGTAATAAGCATGTTCAATAAGAATATCCATGGGAACAATGCTTAATGTTTTTTCGTTGGTAGCTTCTAAAATCACTTTAGGAGCAGCATTGTTTTCATGTGCCTCCTTAAAGCGTACGGCACATAAACACCACTTATCACCAGGATTTACACCAGGAAAAGACCATTCTGGTACTGGAGTAGATAAATCGTTTCCGGCTGCTTTAGAAAAAGCTAAAAAGGTTTCAGTAGCGACAATACATACAGTATGTACACCTTGGTCTGTTTCGTCCGTATTGCAACAGCCATCTCTAAAGTAACCTGTTAATGGGTCATGACTACAAGCAATTAACGGTTGTCCAAATATGTTCGTTTGTTCCATAATTTTAAATTCTTACACCAATTACGTCCTTCGACAAGCTCAGGATAAACTTTGTATCATATTCTAACGCCTATGACACAAACATCATCAATTTGTTCCATACTCCCTCTCCAATCTTCAAATGCACTCATTAACAAGTCGTGTTGTTCATTCATAGGTTTTTTATGAATAGACAATAACAACTCTCTAAAAGGCTTGTACATGAACTTCTTTCCCTTAGGGCCACCAAATTGATCAGCATAACCATCAGAGAACGTATAGATAATGTCTCCTTTTTCTAAATCTAAGGTATGTTTCGTAAACGGTTTTGCGTCTTCATATTTTCCAATAGGTTGCTTGTCTGGTTTAATCTGAAACAATTCACCGTTTCGAATATAATACAAGCCATTGTTCGCTCCTGCAAAATTCAGTTTATTGGATTCTGTATTAATGGTAACCAAAGCAATGTCCATTCCATCACGAACATCTTCATCACTCTTTTCAAAAGTTTCCACAACAATTTCTCGTGTTTTGTTTAGAATCTCATCAGGTTCCGTTAGCATGAACTCACGTACAGATCTATTCATAGCATTGTGGCAAACCACACTCACCATTGCTCCAGGAACACCATGTCCGGTACAATCTGCAGCAGCAAAAACAATAAGGTTATTGATGCCTTCCATCCAATAGAAATCTCCAGCCACAATGTCTTTAGGTTGGTAAAGAATAAAACTATCTGGCATATATCCCCTTACCAATTTTAAGGGTGGAAGAATGGCGTCTTGTATTCTTTTTGCATAATTAATACTATCGGTAATTTCTCTGTGCTGTTCCTCTAAAACCTCATGCTGCTCTTCGATTTCCTCTTTTTGTTTTGAAATTAAGATATTCGCTTTATTCTTTAAGCGATAGCTCCTATAGGCCAGTGCCCCTAAAAAAGAAACAATAACTAAAAAGATAACCGATAACCAAATAATAGATTTTTGAGATTCAATTTTATCTGCTTTGGTTATAATTTCGTTGCCTTGCGCATCTATAGTCTTGCCCTGTTCATTTACCAAAATCTCTTTTTCTTTTAGTGCTTTCTCTATTTCAGCATATTCATTTTGAATGGCAATTAAATTTTTTGCCTCTTTTTCTAACTCTTTTTGCTGTGCTACTAGTTCTGCTTGTTTAACCGTTACATTAGAATTTAGTAAAGCCAAGTTTTCCTGTTGAGTAGCTATTTTTGCCAGTTGTTCATTAATTAACCCTTTCTGCTTCTCTACCTCTTTTTTTGTTTTCGAAATTTCTTTCTTGGCGTCATCTATTAAACCTTCTTTAGTAGTCAATTCCGTTTGTTGTGCAACTAATTCCGTTTGCTGTTTTTTTAATTTATCTTTTTGAGCCTCTAATTTTTTGGTGTTTTTGCCTATTTCACTTAATAACCTTTTTTGCTCCCTTACTAATTTGTTAAGGTCTTTGGTGCTTATTTCAACAGTTTCTTGGTCCGTATTGGCCAAGTTCTCAAACTTGTTAATGATGCCATTCCATTCTTTTTCAGACTTAACAGCCACCAATGTCAATACTTTATCTACTGTTAATCCCGCAGCTTCACACTTGGTTTCACTCAGCTCATATTGAACAATATTACCATCCATTACAAAATTAATCATGGATTTCCCATAAGGGTATCCCTTGGATACCAACAGAATGTGTTTGTCTCCAATGGCCTTATAAATCGCATCAAACTTTAACGATGCCGATTTATCAAAATAGATGAGTTGAATATCATCTAAGTTGTTAAGGTTGTTTAATCGTTTGATTTTGATGGGTAATTTTTTGGCTTTTTCGGTTTCAGCTATTTTAACCAACTCATCGTAAACCAAATTTTTATCATCACCTAAAACCCCAACATTAAAACGTTCTAATTCTTCAAAGTTCGACCACTCTACATACTTGAAAAAGTTGTAAATAAATAATGCCTGTTTTTTAGGATTGGAATTTTTTTGTTGCGCTGAAACATGCTGTGTAATCAATGTAATTGAAAACAGAACAATCAATAACCTAAATGTATTAAGGCGAAGTTTCATGCAACTAATATAAAAAAGATTTGACCTTGTAAATACAAAGTAATGCAAATTTATTTTATTGATTTTATGGAATTTATTTTTTCTCATCATCTAAGAGATAAAACAAATTAAAATTATAAGCCATGAAAACAAATCTCAAACGAAAAATGCGAAATACATTAATCGCATTAACCACAATTTTGTTCTTAGGTTCTTTGATGCCAGGAACATTTACAGAAGAAGTTCTATCCAATGAATTTTTAACTGATTTAAAATCAAAATTAAAAACATTTAATGAGGAGCGCCCAGAAGATAGGGTCTACCTGCAATTTGATAAACCCATGTATAAACCAGGTGAAACCATATGGTTTAGTGCTTTTGTTAGAAATGGGGTAGATTTAAAAGCGTCTAAGAAAAGTGAAATCTTACATGTTGAGTTAATTGATCCAAAAGGAAATGTAGCTCAAAAAATGAATTTAATAGCACAGAAAGGAAAAACCAATGCTGAGTTTGCTATTGGTAAAAACATGATGGGTGGATTGTATAAAGTGAAAGCTTATACGAACTGGCAAAAAAATGACAAGACCTTTTTTGAAAAAGAAATTCAAGTTCAAAAATCGGTGTTGCCACGCTTAAAAATGAAATTAGAATTTCAACGTAAAGCTTACGGACCAGGAGATGATGTAATTGCAAAATTAGATTTAAACACATTAACCAACTTGCCTTTGTCTGATCATGATTTTAAGTATGTTGCGATGTTAAATGGCGAAAATGTATTAACTAAAAACTTTAATACCAATGAATTAGGAGAAGCTTATGTGAAGTTTGAGTTGCCAGAAGCATTGGCTACCAATGATGGTTTATTAAACATTATGATAGACTATGAAGGAAGAACAGAAAGTATTTCACGGTCAATACCAATTACATTAGGAAACATTGACTTATCATTTTTTCCTGAAGGAGGAGATTTAGTAGAAGGATTAGAAACCAATGTAGCTTTTAAAGCAACAGACGAATTTGGTAAGCCTGCAGATATTGAAGGAGTGGTAAAAGACAGTAAAGGAAGAATTGCTGCTGAATTTACCAGTTTTCATAATGGAATGGGTGCTTTTGAGTTTGAACCTAAAATAGGACAAGATTACAAAGTGTTTATCACCAATCCTAAAGGAATAGATAAAGCATATACACTACCAGAAAGTATGAGTAGAGGTTGGGTGTTAAATGTTGAAGAAGAAGACGCTGAGAACTTAAAGGTGATCATTAATTCAACAGAAGACGAAACGATGTCTTTAATGTGTCAGGTTAGAGGGAAAGACTATTTTTCTAGAGAAGTAAACATTACCAGAGGTAGAAACGAATTTAAAGTACCGTTAAAGAAGTTTCCAATTGGTGTGGCGCAAATTACCTTGTTTGATGGAAGAGATATAGAACGAGCAGAACGTTTGGTTTTTGTGAATAAAGACAAAAAATTAAACATTGAAATAAAAACCAATAAAGACAAATACTTGCCAAGAGAGCAAGTGAAAATGACATTGAAAGTGACTGATGAACGAGGATTACCTGTTCCTGCTAACCTTTCTATGAGTGTGGTAGATGATAAGTTGTTGAGTTTTGCTGATGATAAATCAAGTAACATTTTAACGAGCTTGTTGTTGGAGCAAGATGTTCTTGGAAAAGTAGAAGAGCCAAGGTTTTACTTTGATCCTAAAGAGGAGAAAGCAGATGAAGCCTTAGATTTTTTATTGATGACAGATGGATGGAGAAGGTTTAAATGGGAAGAAGTGATGGAAGAAGATTCACCTAATATGGCTTATGCTGGAGAAAAAGCGGTTGTTTCTGGTATTGTATTGGGGAACGATGGGAACCCTTTAGCAGGAGCAAGTATTAAAGTGAATTATAAAAATGGTAAGACTGTTAAAACGAATGCAGACGGAAAATTCACATTGAGAAATGTAGAATTATACAATCCTTTTTATGCTACCGTGACAGCAGCAGGACATCAAAACCAAAATTTGTACATCCAAGCTTATGCTGATAATTACAGCGTACATTTATATAAGCCATACAAGTATGCCTATAACGCTACCAGAACAAAGCATAGGGCTGGTGCAATGAATAAAGTGGCTATGGCACCAGAAGGAGCAGTTGGTGGAGCTGAGCGAATGGTTGACAATGTGGTGTTTGATGTAGAAAACGAAGAGTTGGCCATCGCTATGGAACCTGCTGTGGAAGAATTGAAAGCTGTTGAAATAAGAGAGCAAAACAATGACCTTCCAAAGGCAGATAAGAATGAAGTTGAAAAACCATTGTTTGGAGAAGTTCAAAAAGAACTGGGAGAAGTGTTAGAAGATATGGATGATGAAATGGAAATGGATGAAATTGTTGTTGACGGAAAGGTAGCTTTAGCAGCTTGGGATAGAAGAGATAAAGATGAAAAGAAGAAAGGAAAATTTAAAGCTGGATGGGCGAATAATAATAGAGGAAACCAACAAGCAGCTGTAAAATATTACAGAGCAAAAGAATTTCCTAAAGTGAACTATGCATCAACTCCAACAGCTGAGGTTAGAACAGACTTTAGAGAAACCATCTATTGGAATGGAAACGTTGAAGTGAAAAACAACGGATTAGCTTATGTAGAGTTTTACAACAACGATGATGTATCTTCTTTTAGAACAACAGTAGAAGGTATAGGTGTTGGTATGGCTGGTAGAGCAGAAAAAACATTCTTTACGCAATTGCCATTCGCGATGTTTGCGAAAGTGCCAAACCAAGTGGTTTTTGAAGACATTGTTTCAGTACCGTTAACACTAAAGAATACTACGGACAAAACAATTACTGGAAACTTAACCGTTAAATCTCCAAAAGGATTTAAAGTGTTGAATGTTGAAACTGGAAGCCAAACCATTCCGGCAAACAGTACCAAAACTATTTATTTAGAATATTTAGTACTAAATGAAGTAGGAGAGGACAACATGGAAATTGCGTTCAACTCGTCTGGATTAAAAGATGCCTTTAACCAAAACATTAAAATTGGTGCAAAAGGATACCCAGTTCAGTTGGCATTTTCAGGACAAGATTTATCTACAGAATATGTGGTTAACATTAACAATGTGGTAAATGGTTCAGTAAGTGCATCATTAACAGCATTTCCTAATGTGGTAAACGATTTAATGACAGGTATAGAATCTATCATTAGAGAGCCATCAGGATGCTTTGAGCAAACTTCTATGAGCAATTATCCTAACATTATGGCGTTAAACTATATGAACACTACTGGTTTTGATGACCCTAAATTGTTAGCGAGTATTGATAGCAAATTAGATAGAGGTTACAAGAAGTTAACATCTTACGAAACCAAAGAAAAAGGTTACGAGTGGTTTGGTTCATCGCCAGGACATGAAGCCTTAACAGCTTACGGTTTAATGCAGTTTAACGACATGAAAGATGTGTATGCTGATGTAAGCAACAAAATGGTGGAGCGTACTGCTAAATGGATCATGAGTCGTAAAGACGGTAAAGGTGGGTTTAAGAAAAACCCAAGAGCCTTAGATCAATTTGGTAGAGCAAGTGCTGAGGTAACCAATGGTTACATTGTATATGCTTTATCAGAAGCTGGATACAAAGATGACGTGAAGAAGGAGTTCGAAGCGGCTTATGCGGCAGCGGTTAAATCGAAAGACGGTTACCAGTTAGCCATGATGGTAAATACGCTACAGAACTTTAACGATAAAAGAGCTGGAGCAGTAATGAAGCAATTGTTAGCCTTGCAAAAGGAGAATGGAAGCTTCCCTTCAAGTCATTCGATTACACGTTCTGGAGGTAAATCTTTAGAAATAGAGACAACTTCTATCGCGGTGTTAGCGATGTTACATGCGACCAAAAAAGACGGTGCAGCATTAAACAAAGCAGTTGATTACTTGGTGAAATCAAGATCTGGATATGGAGGGTTTGGTTCTACACAAGGTACTGTGTTGGCATTGAAAGCATTGAGCGAGTATGCTGCAGCATCTAAGAAAACAGATGAAGCAGGAACGTTAGAATGTTACATTGATGGAAAGTTGGTAGCTTCTAAACATTATGAAGCTGGTGAGAAAGAAGCCATAGAGTTTAAAGGATTAGAGAAATTCTTAAAAGAAGGAAAGCACAAAGTAAAAATTAGAACAAAAGGTGCTAAAGAATCTCTTCCTTACACTGTTGCAATTGATTATAACACTACCTTACCAAAAAGTGCGGAGCAATGTAATGTTGATGTTGCAGCTCAGTTGAGTACTAAAAACTGTAAAGTAGGAGAAACAGTTCGTTTAACAACTGAGGTGAAAAACAAGCACGATAAAGGAATGCCTATGACGATGGCAGTGGTTGGTATCCCTTCAGGATTAAGTGCACAACCATGGCAGTTAAAAGAATTGCAAGAGAAAGGGAAAATCGGGTTCTATGAAATAACAGATAACTATGTGATCTTTTACTTCAGAGACATGGCGCCAAATGCAGCGCACACGATTAACCTTGATTTAAAAGCTGAGGTTCCTGGGGAATACGAAGCACCTGCATCTTCAGGTTACTTGTACTACACCAATGAGTACAAATGCTGGAGTTCAACAGGTAAGATTAAAATTAGAAAGTAATAGGACAGCATTACGCGAGGAGTTTTTCTCCTCGCGAACTGCCCTATTACAGGTAAAATTAAAATTAGAAAGTAATTAAGAACTGTGGAGCGATACTTGTATTGCTCCACTTGTAAAACAAGAACAACATGCAAAAGCAGAGCAACATATTCCATTACGCCTTAATGATGGTGTTGCTTTGCTTGCATGTTTCTTTAAATGCACAAGATTTGGTTAACCCTTCTTTTGAGGGTGCAACTGGAGTGGCCAGACAACCTTACGGATGGCAATCTTACGGAACAGCAAGTTCACCAGATACACAACCAGGAGTATGGCGTGTAAGTAAGGAGGCCTCACATGGAAGCACTTATATCAGTATGGTTTGTAGAGGCTATAGTATATTTGACAGTTACCTCTGGGAGAGTTGTGTGCAAGGACTAAACAATCCATTAATTGTTGGGGAGACTTACCATTACAGCATTGATTTAGCGACTTCCGAAAACTTTAAAGCAGACACTATTTCATTTGACAAGCCTGCTAATTTAAGGTTATGGGGAATGAGTAACACTACCGAGAAAGAATTGTTGTGGGAGAGCGGAGCAGTGGCCAATACCGATTGGAAAACATTTTACTTTGATGTGACACCAAGCATCGCTACCGATTTTTTTATTTTGGAAGCCTATTATGTAGAGCTGCCTAAATACTGTGGTAACATTTTGGTTGACAACATGAAGTATTATCCAGAACAACCTATTATTGAAAAAGATACCATACCGGTTTTGGTGGTAGACAATAACCTTCCAGACAATGAAATTCCAACAGACATAGATGGTAGACCAATTAATAAAGGAGGAGAATTTACGTTTAGGGGAGATAACATTACCATTACCGTTTGGGACAACCGTACCACGGATGGTGACATGATTTCACTTTATATGAATAACAAAAACATCTTAAAGAAGTTTACGATAAGCAAAGAACGCTTAGATGTGGATGTGCCGGTAAAAGAGGGAACGGAATATTATTTAACCCTGTATGCGCATAACTTAGGAGACATACCACCCAATACTGTAGCACTGTACATTAGTGATGGAAAGCGCAAAAAATTCATTACCCTTACTTCCGATTTAGCAGCTTGTGGAGCTGTAAAAATTAAAATAGAGCCCGAATTGGCCAATGCTGATTTGGTGCATTAAGAAACCCCATTTCTTGATTGTAGAACATTCAGCGATAAAAAAATAATATTCGTTTCCAAC
>JAJCYO010000156.1 GCA_029262875.1 Flavobacteriales bacterium | reverse complement strand
GGTTTATCCAAGCCAAATTTGTGCGGGTTTTTTTATGCCCTAAAATAATGTAAAACGATTTTACCAATTGGTACGCTAATTAAAATTATTTAAAATGGATATAGTAAGTATTATTATTGGAGTTGTTGCCGGAGGCGTAATTGCAGCTATTGTTGTTGCAATGATAATGAAAAAAGGAGCTTCCTCTAAAGGCAATAGAATTATTGAAGATGCGAAAGCAGAAGGTGAAGTTCAGCGAAAAGAAAAGATTCTTCAAGCGAAAGAAAAATTTCTACATTTAAAAGAAGAACACGAGAAAGTTATTAATGAGCGAGAACGTAAAATTTCTGATTTAGAAAATCGTGCAAAACAAAAGAATGACTCAGCTTCGAAGCAAATAGAGGATGCTAAAAGGAAAGAAAATGAGGTCAATAAAATTAGAGAGAACCTTGGTAAGCAATTAGAAATTGTTGAGAAAAAGGAGAATGACTTAGAGTCTGCTCACAAAAAACAAGTTGAACAATTAGAAACTATCTCTGGCTTAAAAGCAGCAGAAGCTAAAGCAGAATTGGTTGATGCACTAAAAGACGAAGCTAAAACAGATGCACTTGCTTTAATAAAAGATGTTGTAGAAGAAGCAAAAATCAATGCCAACAAGGAAGCAAGAAAAATTGTTGTTCAAACCATACAAAGAGTAGCAACTGAGCAGGCCATCGAGAATTCAGTGTCTATATTTAGAATTGAAAGCGATGAAATTAAAGGTAGAATTATTGGTAGAGAGGGGCGTAATATTAGAGCCTTAGAAGCAGCTACGGGAGTTGAAGTTATTGTTGATGACACCCCAGAAGCGATAATTCTTTCTTGTTTTGACCCTGTTAGAAGAGAAATAGCCAGATTGGCACTACATCAACTGGTTTCTGATGGTAGAATTCACCCTGCAAGAATTGAGGAGGTTGCTAGAAAAACCAAGAAACAATTAGAAGAAGAGATATTAGAAGTTGGTAAAAGAACGACAATTGATTTAGGTATTCACGGATTACATCCTGAATTAATAAGAATGGTAGGTAGAATGAAATACCGTTCTTCTTATGGTCAAAATTTATTACAACATTCACGTGAAGTAGCTAACTTATGTGCGACAATGGCTTCTGAGTTAGGATTAAATGCCAAAGTAGCTAAAAGAGCTGGTTTATTACATGATATTGTAAAAGTGCCAGACGATGAGCCAGAATTACCACATGCAGTGTTAGGAATGAAAATAGCTGAGAAGTATAAGGAAAAACCTGATGTGTGTAATGCAATTGGTGCACACCATGATGAGATTGAAATGACTACAGTGATTTCTCCTATCGTCCAAGTTTGTGATGCTATTTCTGGTGCTCGACCTGGTGCAAGGCGAGAAGTAATGGAGCAATACATCAACAGAATAAAAGATTTAGAAAATATAGGAATGACTTATCCTGGTGTTGAGCAGGCTTATGCTATACAAGCTGGAAGGGAATTAAGAGTTATTGTGGAAAGTGCAAAGGTAAGTGATGCTGAAGCGGATACCATGTCATTTAATTTGGCTGAAAAGATCCAAACAGAAATGACTTATCCAGGGCAAGTGAAGGTTACAGTCATTAGAGAAAAGAGAGCTGTAAACTATGCGAAGTAAATTCATTACAACTATTTAATATAAAATCCCCATCTTTGAATAAAAGTTGGGGATTTTAGTTTTATGCAACTCAATCATATTATAATAGGGGCAGGTAGATCTGGGACAACTAGTTTGGTTGCTTATTTACAACAACACCCCAAGATTAATTTTTCTTCCATAAAAGAAGTCAGTTACTTTTCTGTAAAAGATCATTATAACAGAGGACCGAAATTTTTACATTCATTTTTTAATGAAAAGGATAGGGCATTAAATGCAACTTCTGATACTTACCTATTGATGGACAAGGATGCTCCAAAACGCATTGCTGAATATAATCCTGATATGAAAATCACGGTAATCCTCAGAGAACCATCTGAACGGACAAATTCTAATTATAATTTTTCAGTTAACCACGGTTATATAAATAAATCATTGCCATTAATAGAAAGCCAGCAACTGGAAGAAGGTGTATTGAAAAATGGTGATATTATTAAGCAGAACAATCATTGTAATTTTCATGGTAGTTTGTATCACCTGCATTTAACCAATTGGTTGAAACACTTTAAAAGAGAACAATTTTTTATTTGCACAACTAATCAGCTTAAGAATAATCCTCAAGAATTAATGAACTTGTATGTTGATTTTTTAGGATTGGATAAAATTGAAATAAAAGAATTGACAGCTCAGAATAAAGCTGCCGGGGTTAAAAATAAAAGCCTAAATAAGTTCTTAGTTAATAGAGAACATCCAATAAGAAAGCTAATTAGCAAACCACTTCAGATTTCTTTTTTAAGAAACATTATACTAAATTCTAACGTTGTTGAAAAAATTAAGAGTAGCAATAAAGAGCAGTTAATTTATAGTGAATTAACCGATGAAGAAAAGACATTTTGTAATGATTACTTTAAAGATGATCTTGTAAAACTAAAAGAAGATTTTGGAGTAGCGTTTGATTAAAAAACTAAATGTCTTTCTGTTTTTTCAGGGTAAATATCAGCAGTAGTTACTAAAATACCGGTTTCTTCAACCCCTCCAAACTCAGGGTTAACAGCAGTTCCAAATGATTTCATAGTTGGGGAGAGCTTCATGTAAGTATTGATTAGTGGAGGTATTCTTTCCCCATGATCTTTTAAAAACCCATTCAAAGCTTTTAAGCCATCATCAAAATTCTTACCAGCAAGTAACTCTTTTATTTGACTCAAATCAGTGTCCATATTAATTGGATGTATGGGAATTACTAATTTTTCATTATCAGGGAAATAGGTCCCCATAAAATGAAGTAAAGCATTTCTTGCGTCAATGTTGTATGAAGCATACATGGTTACTTTTCCAAAAAAGTATTTCATTTCTGGATAATTTACCATAATAGCGCCTAAGCCATCCCATAAATTATCTAAAGCAAACAATCCTTTTTTAGATTTTCCTGATTGATAACCAGGGTGCACCCATGACCTTCCTAACTCAATAGTATAGGGAAGGTAGTCTTTTATAAAATCATCAGAAAAGTTAAAGTAATGTTTGGTTGATAATTCAATTTCACCACTATTTAAAACTTTTTCACCGTAAATAAATCGATAACCACTTGAAATTAATTGGGCTTCTCTATCATAAACAATTAACTGATCATAACAGTTTTCTGAAGTGTCAAAACTATCTAAATCTATTCCTTTTCCTGTTCCGCCACCTGCTACAGAAAAGGTAAGTTCTCTCAATCGGCCAATTTCTCTGACAACGTTTGGAGAATTATGATGATTAACAATGTAGATTTCATTATCTAATTTATTGGTCTTTCGTACAAAAGTATCCTGATTGAGCTCTTTCTCAATAAGTTTAATGTCAATAGGTTGAATAGTATTGGTCATTGTTAATGTTTGTCGCTGTTCATTGAATGAACCTTGTTTTCCATCCATTTTGCCCATTCCTTGTCAGATTTTTTACCATCAAAAAAAGACGAAGGGATCGGTTTTCCAAAAATAATATTTAATGTTTTATCTCTTTGTTTAAAAGATTCATCGCATAAATATAGCATTTCTAAGTTAGCTTTAAGACCTAATCTTTTTCTTAGATTAGATAGGCGGTAAAAGAAATTAGATAAACTGCCTTCTACATAAACAGGAACAATACTTTTGTTGTGTTTTTTTGCTCTCGTAATAAAGGTTTTTTTCCATTCTAAATCCGCAATAACACCTTTTGTTTTTCGACTTACCAAACCTGCTGGAAAAACAAAAACAGCTCTATCAGAGGCAAACAATTCATCAATCAATCGCATAGAATCTTTAGTATTTCCTCCATGTTTGTTTACTCCAGCAAAAATTCCTCTTAGGTTTTTGAGGTTTAATAAAATGTCATTCACAATAAATTTTACATCTTTTCTGTAAGGTTCAATTACAGTAACTAAAGCCATTGCATCCATTCCACCAAGAGGGTGGTTCGATGCAAAAATAAAACCGCCTTCAGTTGGAATGTTTTCTTGTCCTTTTACATTTACTTTAATCTTGAATCTCTCAATGAGCGCATTACAAAATTCATAATCATAGAGGTCTTTGAAATCGTCTAACACCTCATTCACTTCCTCTTGGTGGACAATTCGCTTTAAATAATTGACGATAAATTTTGGCAATACTTTTAAGAGCTTTGGGTTTTTGCTCTTAATTACTTTTTCTATGTCGATGAATTTTTCTTGCAAAGAATTAGCGATTATTATTTTGCACGAAATTAAAAAACTTTATGAAAGAAGTACCAACTAATTAAGGGACTTTAGTATAATGAATCTGCCAATTTAATTTCCAAGTTTTCCCTCCATCTTTGGAGCTTTCCCAATCCCATGTAAACTTGGTTGGGGTGATATCATGAAACACCATTCTCTGTATTACAATGTTATCATTTACTTTTTTTTGTAAAGTCTTAAAAATTCGCTTATCACCATCAATTTCACCAATAAAGTTGTAATAACCACCTTGGTTGTCTGCCCATGCTTGATGCCATGTTTCCGTTTTGGTTTTATATACGGAGATACTGGTACCTTTAAAGCCCGTGCTCGGGTCTTCAAAATTTTCTTTAATGACCTTTGCATCCAATGTCTTGGTAATGATGTTCGTTCCTTTTATAATTTCCCCTTTTTTACCAGTCCATTCTAAACTCCAATTGCCTACCCAAAAATCAAAGGCATGCTCTTGGCTAGTGGTTGTAGTATCTTGGCTGAAAATGGTTGTTGAAAGAAACAATAGGATAATAAGAGTAAGATTTTTCATAACAGATGGATTTTTGTTTAAAGTTAATCAATTTCTTCCTACTATCGAAAATTGCCTTGTGATTGAATTTCCATGTTCATCGACTAAAGTAAGTGTATGCTCTCCTTCAGATATATTTAATCCTTTTTCATGAATACTTTTTGTTAATCCGATGTAAGTATTATCTACATGCCAGAATATGGTTGAACTTTGTTTTCTATGAGCGGCTTCAAAAACAACTTTGCCCTTTTTACCTGAGATTTCCAATGGAATATAAATTTCAGCATTGTGCTCAGGATAAATTAGCTGCAAAGGTTTTGTTTCAAAACTTTCGCAGTCGTTTCGATAAGGAGGTAATTTTATGTAAGTTGGGTCTGTACTCTTATAGTACCATTCTTGCACAGGGGGTAAGACAAACCAGCCCTTATGGAGCATATTGTTAACATCTTCGCAATCACTATTTACCCTATACCCAGCATTATCTACATGAATTAATTGGTGGTATTTGCAAGGTTCAGTTTTTAACCCACTTTGTTGTACAAAAACAGAATCTATTGGTTCACAAATATCAGTTGCCCTCATTCCACTTTTTCTGCAAATAGGGATTTTTGCTAATTCATCATAAGGAGGTGTAAACCATCTATCGTTAGGCAACAAATCAAAAATATCAAATAGAATAGGAGCAGCTGCACCAATTCCTGTCAAACCAGGCCTTCCTTCTCCATCAGCATTTCCAACCCAAACTCCAACAACATATTTAGGTGTTGTGCCAACCGCCCAAGCATCTCTAAAACCAAAGCTAGTACCTGTTTTCCAGGCTACTTTATTGTTGCCATCAAAATATTGCCAATTCGCATCCTCTTGTGGACGGTTAACATCTAATAGTGCCTGAAACGTTAAGTAAATAGAAGCAGCACTTAGGTTGTTAAAATCTTCTAATTTTTCTTTAGGAGCTTCCACATTAGCGATATAATTATGAGGGAAATAATCATTTAAATTGTATTTTCCATTGTACTTTTCAAAGTGATTTAATGTTCTGGAAAAATTGGCAAACACGTTGGTAATGTCCCATAACGAACTTTCGGCTCCACCCAAAACGATAGTTAACCCGTAGTGATTTGCAGGTTTATCAATATCTGAAAGCGCTAACTTTTGTAAGCGATGATGAAATTTTTGCAAGCCATAATTTTGTAACATCTTAATGATGGGAACATTTAATGAACGTGATAAAGCTTTTTTTGCTGGAACAACACCAGTGTATTTTAGGTTGTAGTTTTTGGGTGTATACCCTGCAATTTTTGTAGGCACATCACTGATTAATGTATTGGGCAATATTTCCCCGTCACTTAGCATAGATGCATATAAAATTGGTTTTAAAATACTACCTGTACTTCTTGGTGCTTGAATTACATCTACTTTATTTCCGTGTTTGTTGCTGCCGGAAGTGTTCCCAACATAAGCCAAAACATTTCCTGTTTCAACTTCAATAATAATTGCTGCAGCATTATGCACTTCATTAAATTTAAGCTGATAATGATGATTTTTAATGACTTGATTGGTTTTTTCTTGAAGAAATCGATCCAATGTAGTTTTTATTCGTTCCCCTTTATGATCTTTAATAATTTGATTGTGTAAATGGGTCGCTAAGTTCGGAAGCTTTAAAGGTTTTTGAGGTAAGGGTTCTTCTTTGGAAATCTCACAAGTTAAGGAATCAATGATGTTTTTTTTATACAGTTTATCCAGTAGCCTGTTTCGTTTGGCTAATAATTTTTGATGATTTTTTCCTGGAAAAATTAGAGAAGGAGCATTGGGAAGAACTGCTAATGTAGCACTTTCTGCCCAAGATAGTTTGTCGGCATTCCTTCCGTAATACCTCCAAGCTGCAGCGTCTAAACCGACAACATTTCCACCAAAAGGGGCATTAGAAGCATAATAAGAAAGTATTTTGTCTTTAGAAAAAGCGACTTCAATGCGAGTGGCCATTACCATTTCAATCATTTTTTCTATAAATGTCCTTCCTTGTCCTTGTCTAGAGAGTCGGATGGTTTGCATGGTTAAGGTACTGCCTCCACTAACAACTTTCCCAGCCTTTATGTTTAAATATGCAGCTCTACCCGTAGCCAATAAATCAACACCAGGGTGATAATAAAAATTCTTGTCTTCAAATTGAATAATCGCTTCTTTAAATTTGTATGGAACACTATCATTATGTGGAAAACGCCATTGACCATCGGCTGCTATTCGAGCACCAATTAAATTGCCTTCATTGTCTTCAATAACAGAGCAAGTAGGTGTAACAAATAATTCTGAAGGAAGAATAAACGCATAAATAATCAATAGGATGGCTAAAACCCCATACTTGATTTTATGTTTTTTGATATGTTGAACTATGTAGTTGATAGTTCAAAAATAGAAATTTTATACTCTTGCGTGCGAACCGTCACAAATAGCTCCTTTATTGGAATGTTTACACCCACACCAAGGAACTTTAACATCTTCATCCAATACTATAATTTCTGGTTTAAAATCACCTCCAGCATGTGAGCCATCACAAAAAGGATCTTTACTACTTTCTCCGCATGTACAATAAGCATATTTACCTGCTTTCATATCCATCACATATGGATGTTTTTGAACAATTTTTGGATTTGCCATATTAGTTAGTTTTAGTCAAAGTTAAATTATTTGTCCATCTTTCATGGTCAATTTTCTATCAGCCATATTGGCTAATTCTTCATTGTGGGTAACAATAATAAAGGTTTGGTTAAGCTCATCTCGTAGCTTAAAAAATAATTGATGCAATTCTTTAGCTGATTCAGAATCTAAATTTCCGCTAGGTTCATCTGCTAAAATAACGGTTGGATTATTAATTAAAGCCCTGCATACAGCAACTCGTTGTTGTTCACCACCAGAAAGTTCAGATGGTTTATGATTTGCTCTTCCATCAACACCTAAAGCTTTTAAGAGTTCCATAGCCTTTTGCTCAGCTTCATTTTTTGGTGTTTTACGAATATAAGCAGGGATACAAACATTTTCCAACGCTGTAAATTCTGGCAATAGATGATGAAACTGAAATACAAACCCAATGTTTTTATTTCTAAACATTGAAAGTTCTCGGTCTTTTAAGACAGAGGTGTTGACATCATTAATTGCTATACTACCATTATTTGGATGGTCAAGCGTTCCAATGATTTGCAACAGTGTTGATTTTCCCGCACCAGAAGCTCCAACAATGGAAATTATTTCTCCTTTTTTTATTTGAAGATTAACCCCCTTTAAGACTTCTAAATCACCGTAAGATTTATATATGTTTTCTGCTCTTATCATTCATGAAAATAAAAAGCTAAGATAGTTAATTATTTGTTCAAAAATAGACAAGGATAAACCAATTAAAACTGTTACTTTTGGTTGATAAATTTGAAAACTTAATAGGAATGAATATACACGAATATCAAGGAAAATCATTGTTAAAGGGGTTTGGAGTTGCCATTCAAGAGGGGATTGTTGCTGATACTCCTGAAGAAGCTGTTGAAGCAGCAAAAAAACTAAATGCTGATACAGGAACAGAATGGTTTGTTCTGAAAGCTCAAATTCATGCTGGAGGTAGAGGGAAAGGAACTGTTACAGAAACGGGTTCTCATGGAGTTGTTTTAGCCAAAGGATTAGACAAAGTTGCTGATATTGCTAAGGGAATTTTAGGTGGGCATTTAGTTACAGCGCAAACGAGTGCTGAAGGAAAGTTAGTTAGTAAAGTTTTAATAGCTCAGGATGTCTATTATCCTGGTGAAGCAGAAACGGAAGAATTTTACATGTCTGTTTTAATGAACAGAGAAACAGGAAGAAATATTATTATGTATTCTCCAGAAGGAGGAATGGATATTGAAGCTGTTGCAGAAAAAACGCCTCATTTAATTTTTAAAGAAGAAATTGACCCAACAGTAGGATTACAAGGGTTTCAGGCAAGAAGAGTTGCTTTTAATTTAGGGCTTTCTGGAATGGCGTTTAAGCAAATGACAAAATTTGTTTTTGCTTTATATGCTGCTTACGAAGGAACAGATGCTTCTATGTTTGAAATTAACCCTGTATTAAAAACTTCAGACAATAACATTATTGCAGTAGATTCTAAGGTAAATATTGATGATAGCGCATTATACAGACATAAAGATATCGCAGCAATGCATGATCCAACAGAAGATAATCCGATAGAATTGGAAGCAGCTGAAGCAGGGTTGAATTATGTTGATTTGGATGGAAATGTTGGCTGTATGGTTAACGGAGCTGGATTGGCTATGGCAACAATGGACATTATTAAATTATCGGGTGGAGAACCGGCTAATTTCTTGGATGTTGGTGGTACAGCTGATGCAGAAAGGGTAGAAAAAGCTTTTAGAATGATTTTAAAAGATCCAAATGTAAAAGCCATTTTGGTAAATATTTTTGGAGGAATTGTAAGATGCGATAGAGTAGCACAAGGAGTTGTTGATGCTTACAAAAACATTGGTGATATTCCAGTACCAATTATTGTACGTTTACAAGGAACAAATGCTGAAGAAGCTAAAAAATTAATTGATGAATCTGGATTAGAAGTTCATTCAGCTGTATTGCTAAAGGAAGCTGCACAAAAAGTGAGCGAAGTTTTAGCTTAATCTTTGATTGACATTTTAATAAGAGAATAAAAAATCCCATTCGATTTTCGAATGGGATTTTTAGTTTAACTAATAATAGTAAGGTTTATTTAATGATGAGCTTTTTTGTATAACTGTTATCATCAGAAATAACACTCACAAAATAAATACCTTTCACATTAATTTGTAACTCTATTTTAGACTCAGTTGTATTGAGTGTAGTAGGTGAAATAGTTTCTCCTAAACTATTTATTATTCTAATTTCAGTCTTCCTACCATTTCTTATATTGATAATGAAAGTTCCTGTAGAAGGATTAGGATAAACATCCATAAAATGCTCGTAAACATTGTTTTCTATAGATGTTACGTTACAATTTCCAATTCCAGGAGAAGTGAGTAAACCTACTCTTTCATTTTCCAATACACTTCTCATTATGGTAGCTTGACCCTGTGTGAAACTATTTTGACAATCCTGATCCGAATAATCCATGTAATTCTCAACCATATCAGGTAAATCTCCTAACCCTCCAATCGTATCTGTACAAGAATTTCTATTGGTATCACAACCCTGTTGAGATTGGTCACAATTTGGGGTGTCATTTAATCCGTCATCATCACCACAAATACTTCCTAATAACCCTCCAAAAGTATTTTCAGCACAGTGCCTAACACCTAAGTAATGTCCAACTTCATGTGTAACGGTTCTACCATTTATAACTACACCAGGAGCAAAAATATTAGGGTTGTTTCTTCCAAAAGCGTTGTATTGAATAATAGCGCCATCTAATAAATCTTGAGGAGTAGAATTAGCTGGCCAGTTCGGTAGGTTTGCAGGAGGAGTTGCAACCCCTAACAAAGAAGGGGTGGAACTTCCACCATTAATATCTCCTATCCAGATGTTTAAATATTCTGATTGATTCCAGGGGTCAGAACCACCTTGAGTTGATTTTTGAATTTTAGAGACGGAAGCCATGTCTGGAAGAAATGCGTTGCCAAAAGTAGCCGTTGTTTGAACCCTTACAATTCCATTGGTAGAATTTCCATTTGGATCAATGCAAGCTAATTCAAATTGAATCTCGGCATCTGCAACTATGGGTAAAAAGGCAGGTCTTGTATTGGATGCATCTAAATTTGACCTGCTGTAATCTTCATTTAACACTGCTATTTGTTCAATAAGAACACTATCATCTAAATTTTGTTGTGGAGAACTTGAGTTCCATACCACATGAAAAACAACGGGAATAGTATAAATTGCTTTAGACGATTGAGAATTTTTATCATTTGCTTTAGCTGCTAAACCTCTATAAGTAGTGTTAGCACTTTCTTTAAATCCTGGAATTAATGTTTCTTGATAATCAAGCATGTCATTAAAACCACATTGATGGCTATAATCGGTTTGAGCTGCCAACTTGTTGTTAAAGACAAAATAAAATAGAATTAAGATTGCTGTTGTTGTTTTCATAATTGATGTCATATGATTAATTAATTCAAAAATTCGAGTATAAATTTATAAATAATATATCCAAATCAAATTTTATTTAAATAATTGAAAAAGGAATTAAATTTTTTTAAAAAAACATTAAATCACTTTTATATATATAAAGTTCATTAATTAGGTATTATATTCTGTTGAAATAAATAAGGGATTAAGAATATAAATAATGTTAAATTTGTGTTTCAAAAATGATAGAATAAGATGTTTGATAGTTTATCCGATAAGTTAGAGAGAGCCTTTAAAGTACTAAAAGGGCAAGGACAAGTAACAGAAATTAACGTAGCAGAAACCGTTAAAGAAATCCGTAGAGCGCTGTTAGATGCAGATGTTAGTTATAAAGTAGCGAAGCAATTTACAGATACAGTTAAGGAAAAGGCATTTGGGGAGAACGTGATTAATGCAGTTTCTCCTAATCAGTTGATGGTGAAAATAACTCACGATGAGTTAGCCAATCTGATGGGAGGCGGAGCTGCTGACATCAATATTACTGGAAGCCCAGCTATTATTTTAATTGCAGGTTTACAAGGTTCTGGTAAGACCACTTTTTCAGGAAAATTAGCCTTACACCTTAAAACTAAAAAAGGAAAAAATCCATTGTTAGTTGCTGGCGATGTATACAGGCCTGCTGCGATTGATCAATTACATGTTTTAGGAGAACAAGTTGGAGTAGAAGTATGGAGCGATAAAGAAAACAAAAACCCAGTTGATATTGCTAAGAAAGCGGTTGCAGAGGCAAAAGCAAAAGGACATAATGTGGTGATCATTGATACTGCTGGTCGTTTAGCCGTAGATGAACAAATGATGAATGAAATTGAGGAAGTGAAGAAAGCTGTTTCTCCTCAAGAAACTTTGTTTGTTGTTGATTCAATGACTGGCCAAGATGCGGTGAATACTGCAAAAACGTTTAACGATAGACTTGATTTTGACGGTGTTGTATTGACCAAGTTAGATGGAGATACGAGAGGTGGGGCTGCACTTTCTATTCGAAATGTAGTTGATAAACCGATTAAGTTTATTGGTACTGGAGAGAAAATGGAAGCCTTAGATGTATTCCATCCAAATAGAATGGCTGATCGAATTTTGGGAATGGGCGATGTGGTAAGTTTAGTTGAACGTGCCCAAGAACAATATGATGAAGAAGCTGCTCGAAAGCTCCAAAAGAAAATTGCTAAAAACCAATTTGATTTTAATGACTTTATTGACCAAATTGGCCAAATAAAGAAAATGGGGAATGTAAAAGATTTAATGGGGATGATTCCGGGAGTTGGAAAAGCAATGAAGAATATGGACATTGATGACGATGCTTTTAAAGGAATAGAAGCCATCATACATTCAATGACCCCACAAGAACGTTCACAACCTAAATTATTGAATGGAAGTAGGAGAAAGAGATTGGCAGCAGGAAGCGGAACATCTATACAGGAAGTAAATAAGTTGATAAAGCAATTTGACCAAACGAGCAAGATGATGCGTATGATGGGAGATAAGAAGAAGATGGCTAAGATGATGCAGAATATGCCTAAACGATAAAACGATAAACCATGGAGCCAACAATAATAAGTGGAAAGGAAGTTTCCAATAAAATTAAAGATGAAATAGCAGTAGAAGTTGAAAAACTTAAGGCAAGTGGGAGTAAAACACCTCATTTAGCAGCTATGTTGGTTGGAGAAGATGGTGCGAGTAGAACTTATGTAAATGCTAAAGTAAAAGCTTGCGAAAGAGTAGGCTTTGCCTCAACATTAGTGAAATTAGACAGTGATATTACAGAAGATGATTTATTAGCTGAAATTGATAAACTAAACAATGATGATGACATTGATGGTTTTATCGTTCAATTGCCTTTACCAAAACACATAGACGAACAAAAAGTAACAGAAGCCATCGCTCCAGAAAAAGATGTTGATGGTTTTCACCCTGTAAGTTTGGGAAAAATGTTGTTGCACTTACCAAGTTTTTTGCCTGCAACTCCTTATGGAATTACTGAAATGTTAAGACATTATAATATTCCAACCGAAGGGAAACATTGTGTTGTAATAGGTAGAAGTCATATTGTTGGATCTCCTATGAGTGTATTAATGGCTCGAAATGATTACCCAGGTAACTGTACCGTAACCCTTACGCATAGTAGAACGCAAAACTTGAAAGAAATTTGTGCTACTGCAGATATATTGATTGTAGCCATCGGTAAACCAGAATTTGTTACTGCAGATATGGTTAAAGAAGGTGCTACTGTAATTGATGTGGGTATTCATCGAATTGAGGATAGCTCTAAAAAGTCTGGATTTAGATTATTAGGAGATGTTAAATTTGATGAAGTAGCCCCTAAATGCGCTTTCATATCGCCAGTTCCAGGGGGAGTGGGACCAATGACAATAGCATCACTTTTAAAAAATACCCTCCTTGCCGTTCAATTGAAAATGAGCTAAGTAGTTCTACCTAGTTAAAACACGTAGATTTATTGATTGCTTCTTGTCTTTTTTTGCCCTATTTTAGTGTATTCTAATAATATGCAAAAATTGAATATCAACATATTAGATTCTCTAAATAGCCATATCGCAGTACTTGATAGTGATGGGGTTATTATTTATACTAATAAAGCTTGGGATAATTTTTATAAAAAAAATAAAAAGGGGTTGACTAATAAAAAGTCTGGAATCGGTGTAAATTACCTGGATCGTTGCTTGAAAGCGTCAAAAACGAATAAGGATGCATTACAGTCGTATAAAGGAATAAAGTCGGTAATGAATGGAAAAACCAATTCCTTTGATAATAAATACTCTGTAAATGATAGTGAATGGTATTCAATTAAAGTTAGTCCTCTTGATGGAAGTGAAGATGAGAAAACTGTAATAATTTTTGAAGATATAACAGAACAAGTCTTGGCGGAAGAAGAACTTGTGTTAGAAAAATTAAGGTTCGAAGCACTATTTTCTGAGACAACTATTGGAATGGTTGTGCTGGATGATTCTTTTCATTTTTTGCAAGCGAATAACAGTTTTTGTGATTTTATTGGCTATTCTGAAGCCGAACTAAAGAAATTTACACCATTAGATATAACAGTTCCAGATGATTTAGTTAAAAGTGAAGGCATGTTGGATAACATGGCTAAGAATAAGAAGAAAAAATTCAAGCTTGAGAAAAAATACATCAGAAAAGATGGACAGATAGTTTGGGGAGAAGTGATCAATAAGCAAATTAAATTATTTGATAAAAGATCACTCTACTATGCTACAATTGTTGATGTAACCGAAAGAAAAAAGGATGAAATAGAGATAGAAAAAGCTAAACAAGAACTAACCAACATTGTTGAATACGCTGGTATTGGAATAGTTTATACCAACTCTGATAGAGAAGTAATAAGCATTAATAAGAAGTTCTTAAATATTTTAGGCTATAAAAAAGAAAGTGATCTTCTTGGAAAGACCATTATGAGTTTTACACATCCAGACGATGTTGAAAAAGATTTAGCACAGGTTGTAAAACTTGAGAATAAGGAGTCTTCTACTTTCGATATGGAAAAAAGGTATGTTAGGAGAGATAAAAGTATCGTCTGGGTTAATTTAAACGTATCAACCATTGAAGATGAAGTTACAGGGGAAGTGACCAATTTTATAGGTATGGTAAGAGATATTACCGAGAAGAAAAAAGCTGAGGTGTTAAAAAATATTGTTTTTAACATAACCAAAAAAGCTGGGGAGGGTAATATTTTGTTGCATGATTTTTGTCATTATCTTCAAGAGGAGCTTTCGGAGCTTATGGAGACGGAAAACTTTTACATTGCGCAACAAACCAATAGAGAGACCATTACTTTCCCTTACCTAAAAGATCAATATACTGAGGTTGAAACTCCTTTCTTTCGAGAAGCGGGTAATGGATTGAGTGAATATGTTATAAAAACAAGTACTCCTCTCTTTTTAAATGGGAATGAAACTATTAAGTTTCAGAAAAAAAATAAGATGGAAATTTATGGGAAGGAGGCAAGAAGTTGGCTTGGTGCTCCAATAATTAGTCAAAACAAAACAATTGGAGTTATTGCTTGTCAATCATATTCAGATGAGAATCTTTATGATAATTTTCAATTAGAAGTTCTATCATTTATTGGTAGCCAAATAGGAATGTTTATTGAAAGAATTAATGCAGAAGAAGAAAAGGCTGAATTTTTAAATTTGACTAAGAAAAGTGAAGCGCGTTATAGAGGGTTATTTGAAAAAATGAATGAGGGATTATTCTTTTCTTCTAAAGAGGGGATTATTAAAATTGTAAATCCAAGTTTTTGTAAAATAGTTGGTTATACGGAAGAGGAGTTAGTTGGGAAAAATGGTTATGAATTACTGTTGAGTGATAATATAGTTAAAAAACAAGTTAAAAAGAAAGTTAAAGAAAGAGCACAGGGAAAATCAGATCAGTATGAAGTAAGGATTCATACAAAAAAAGGAGAAAAATTGTGGATTAGAGTTAGTTCATCACCGCAGTATTCTTCGAAAAGGAAATTTGAAGGAGTTATGTCAATTGTTTCGGATATAACTGAGATGAAAAGAAAAGAAGAAGAAATAACGAGAGCTAAAAATAAATTTGAGTTAGTAGTTAATAACATTGGAGATGTGGTTTACAAATCTACATTTGGAGAAGATGATTCCTCTATAGTAGTAGATTATATTACGGAAAACATTGTGGATGTTATGGGGTTTGATAACAATAAATATCGATATAGAGATAAAAGCCTCATGGCCTCATTAAATCAGGAAGCAATTCCTGAAATGATAAAGTTTAATAAAAAAGTGAGAGACGCTAAAGAATCAAAGCAGTTTAATATTGAATATGAATGGTATCATCCAATAAAAAAGAAATGGTTATGGATGAGTGAAACAATTGTTCCTGAAATAAAAGAAGGAAAAGTTGTTGGTCAATTTGGGACGGTAAGAGATGTAACTGAAAAGAAGGCTGCTGAAGAAAGGTTAAAGGAAAGTGAAGATCGATTAAAATTAGCGACAACTAATGCTGGAATGGGGATTTGGGATTGGGATGTGAAAAATAATGTATTGGTTTGGGACGATTCGATGTATGAATTGTATGAAGTGGAAAAAAGTGATTTTACCGGAGCTTATGAAGCCTGGGAAAAAACACTATATGTTCATGATGTTGTTGATGCCAATAAAGAAGTTGAGATGGCATTGTCAGGAGAAAAGAAATTTAATACGGTGTTTAGAATTGTAACAGCAGAAAACCAAATTAAACACATACAAGCCATAGGAAACGTAGATTTTGATGCTGAGGGGAATGCGGTTCGAATGATTGGCACTAATACAGATGTTACTGAAAAAGTATTGATGGAACAAGAGAAACACAATGCCATCATTAAAACAGAAGAAGCTGAAAGACAACGAATTTCTCATGATTTACATGATGGTTTAGGACAAAGAATAGCCGCAGCAAACATGTGGATTAATACTTTAGGGGATTTGGTGAAGAATCAATTGGATGAAGAAGCAATGTCAGTTTTTAAAGCTGGTAAAAAATTGATTAACGATGCGACTAAAGAAACACGTTTAGTCAGTCATAATATAATGCCTCGTTCGTTAAAGCAGTATGGATTAGAAAAGACCACCATAGAATTAGTTAATAACATTCAAAAAATCAATGAAAATGTTTCTATTAAATTAACTTCTAATTTGGGAGGGGCGAGATTTGGTGAGGTTAAAGAATTATCTGTTTTTAGAGTGTTACAAGAATCCATAAATAACGCCTTAAAGCATTCTAAGGCGGACAAAATAGATGTTATATTAAATGTAGACAATAACCTGTTATTTGTTAATGTAAATGATAACGGTGAAGGATTTGATGTTGATGAAGTGATGGATAAGAATTCTTCTGGAATTGGGTTACTCAGTTTATCACAACGAATTAATATGATTGGTGGGAAATTGAATATTGATAGTAAACCATCTCATGGTACTATCATCACTATTGCCATTTATTTAGAAGAGCCAATAGTTGTGTTAAATAAATAATAATCTAATTAATTATAGTTTAAATTACTGTTTATAAATTTTACCGTCCTTCATTACAAAAGAAACTTTTTCCATCACATTAATATCTTTTAGAGGATCACCTTCTACGGCAATGATATCAGCTAATTTCCCGATTTCAATACTTCCTATTTTATCATTTTCCAAAATTAAGGCATTGGTTATCGTAGCAGATTGAATCGCTTCCATTGCTGGCATTCCCGCTTCTACCATATAGCCAAACTCTTTCCCATTTTCACCGTGTTTAAAAACTCCAGCATCAGTTCCAAATGCAATTTTTACTCCTTTTTTATACGCTTTTCCAAAAGTTCCTTGAATTTTTGGGCCAACTTCCAATGCTTTAGGAACAACAATCTCAGGATAAAAATCTTTCACTTTCGCTTTTTCTGTTACCTCTTTTCCTGCAGTGATTGTTGGAACCAAATAGACATCATGCTTAATCATTAACTCCATTGTTGCTTCACTCATCATGGTGCCGTGCTCAATGGTTTTAACACCCCCCAAAATTGCTCTTCTCATTCCTTCATCACCATGTGCATGAGCTGCGACATGCATTCCATAATCTTTAGCAGTAGAACAGATTGCTTTTATCTCTTCTATCGTAAATTGTGGGTTAGAACTACTTTTGGCAACACTTAAAACACCCCCAGTCGCAGTAATTTTAATGCAATCAACACCATTTTTATAGCGTTGTCTTACCGCTTTTCTACATTCATCTGTTCCGTTTACAACACCTTCTTTTGGTCCTGGGTTTCCCATTAAATCTTTTTTCCATCCATTGGTTGGATCTGCATGACCACCTGTAGTAGCTATCGATTTTCCCGCTGAATATATTCGTGGACCTATAGTTGTTCCTTTGTTTATGGCATTTCTAACGGCTGTATTCACTCCCGTACCTCCCAAATCTCTTACAGTAGTGAAACCTGATAAAAGTGTTGTCTTTACATAGTTTACCGAACGTAAAGCTTTATCGGCATCGTTTAATTTAAAAGGTTCTACATAAGAATGCGGATTAAATTCACCCTCAACATGAACGTGCATATCAATTAATCCAGGCATAACCGTTTTGTTTTTTAGATCTACAGTAATGTCCTTGTCAGATTTTGGAGAAATGTACCCCTTTTTTACATCAGTGATTTTGTTTTCCAATACAACAACCGTTATTTCCGTTTGCACCTTCCCATTTTTGGTGTCTATTAGTTTTCCGCAATGAATATAGGTGTTTTGAGCAAACAATAATGTCGTAAAGCAAGTGATAACTACTAATAATATATATTTCATCATTATTTTTTTAATTCAGCGATTTCTAATTCCAATCGATCCATTTTTTCATTAAGGTTAGAGAGTGCATTTAAAATTAGGATGTGTGTTTTTTTGGCATCGATTCCTACAGGACTATTGTCACTGTGGATTATTTCAGCAATCTCATCAAACGTTTTTTTGTCGACTTCTAAGTTCATAATCTATTGGTTAAAAAATTAATAATTGTATTTGTCCTTCCAATTCTCTTTTAAGAATTTTCTAAAGGAAGCTTCTTTTGCATTGTTTCCAGGCTCATAAAATTTGGTTCCCTTAATTTCTTCAGGTAAATATTCTTGAGCTTCAAACCCACCTTCGTAATTGTGCGAATATTTATAATCAGCTCCATAACCTATGTCTTTCATTAGTTTGGTTGGAGCATTTCTAATATGAAGAGGAACAGATAAATTCCCAGTACTTCTAACCAGTTCTTGCGCATCTTTTATGGCTTGGTAAGAAGCATTACTTTTTGGTGAATTGGCTAAATATACAGCCATCTGTGATAAAATAATTCTTCCTTCAGGGAAACCAATTACATTTACGGCTTGAAAGCAATTATTAGCAATGACTAAAGCTGTAGGATTGGCATTTCCAATATCTTCAGAAGCAGAAATTAATAATCTACGGGCAATAAATTTCATATCTTCTCCACCTTCTAACATCCTGGCCAACCAATAAACTGCCCCGTTTGGATCGCTTCCTCTAATGGATTTAATAAATGCAGAAATAATATCATAATG
>JAJCYO010000155.1 GCA_029262875.1 Flavobacteriales bacterium | reverse complement strand
ATCTAAATTTCCTTTATCCTTTAGGTTGTGAAAGCCTTCCCATAATGCTTCTCGGTATCTTAATACTTCTTTAGTAGAAGGATTGGCGGTTTGTTCTTTAACGGAGTCAGAAACAGCTTTATACAGCTCGTCTTCAGTTGTAAAGATGTTTTCTATCGCTGTTGAACTTTGTGCCTCTTGCAATGCAATGGTATTAATTAGCATTGTTGGATTAGGTATTCGTAATATGTTCTTATTTAACTCTGCAAGAGCACGAGAAGCAACTCCCCATTTCTTCAATATTTCTGTATCAATTATTTCCTCAGAAATTGGAAGATCAGGTAAATCGTTGTATGGAACTTTTCTATCAAACATAACTTGTTCATTTTATCAGTAAAAACTGGACACGTTACAAATATATGTTCATTTTTGGACATAAACTACAGATATGTCCAGTTTTTGCATGAAATCTGTACAAATGAATGATTTGTGTTCAGTTTTAGAATAAATTATAAAGGCGAAATGCTTTGGAATAGCTTGTTTTATTGATGGAAGAGGGATATTACCCAACAATCAAATCATTAGCATCATCTAAAACATCGTTATTGAAGTTAGCTAAATAGGTTTCAGTTGTTTTTAAATCAGAATGCCCTAAAGATTCACCTATAATAGCGTGTGATATACCTGCAAATTTAGCAATAGAAGCCCACGTATGTCTCGATACATAAGATGTTAGGTTAATATCCAGTTTACATAACTCTGCAATTTCTTTCAAATCTTTATTAAAGTACTTTATGCGATTTTTGTATCGCTCCATTTTTAGTTTTGTATCATTTTTTACATCTTCGGGCATAATAGGAAAAATGAACTCCTCTGAATTTGGTTTCTGATTAATAATATAATGTTTCAGTATTTCTTTTGCTTTTACAGTTAGTTTGATGTTGTATAACTTACCTGTTTTAGCTCTTGTGTACACAATTCTATCATTATGTAGATTATCCATTGTTAAAAAAGCCAGATCAATAAAATTCATTCCTCTCATATTAAACATAAAAGTAAAATAGTTCTTACTGTGCCATAGGTTAGTGTTAGGCTCTAGTCGTTTTTCCAGAATTATTGTGATTTCTTCTTTGGTAATTGCTCTTTTAGCTGTTTTAGCAGTTTTTATTTGAAATTTTCTAAATGGATATTTTTCTTGAGGTAATAAACCTTCATCTATAGCTCTGTTGATTGAAGCTCTTAGAGTTCTGAGATACACACTAATAGTATTTACTTTTAAATTTCTGCTTAAACACTCAGTTTCAAATTCAACTAGAAATTTATGATTAATCTGAGGAAGTAGAATATCCTTATTTTTTCTATAAGTTTTAAATACGTTCAAAGTCGTTCGATATATTGCAGCATTGCCAACTTTTTTGGCTTTTATCATTCTATCAATTAATACTTCCATATATTCAAATAAATAGCCAGTTTTATTATGACTGGTAGAATTACCCTTGCCATATATTGCATTTAGAATAATTTGTTTCAAATCGTCAATGCTTAAACTATTAATTTGGTATTCATTTTCAATCAAAGCAGTAGAGGAGGAGTATAAGATCTTTAATAATTCATTGTTTACTCTTGTTGAGTTTTTATAGGAGGATTTTACTTTGTTTTCAGATTCAATCCATTGACTTTCTTTGAAAGCATATTTAAGAGCAATATATGTTGCTTGATTATTATGAAATAGTTTTAATTTGAGAGGGTAAGTTTCGTTTTTTCTCTTTCTTCTTTTGTCGAAATATAGTTTTACAGTTGCCATAGAATTGAATTTATATATAAATAAAACGGTTTTAAGTGCAGAATTATTTGCACGGTATTTGCACGGTCTTCGTGGTTTGAGAAAAACTCAAAAAAACCGAAATTTCTGAAAGTATTAATGAAATAAGGGGTTGTAGAAGGTGTTTGGAATTTTTTAAAACTGTTTAAATAGCCAAAAAATAGCCTGTCACGCAGGGGGTCGCGGGTTCGAGTCCCGTCCAGACCGCCAACAATGAAAGAGAAGCCTTGAGTAGTAATACTTGAGGCTTTTTTAATGCTCTTTTTCCCAAACATTTTCCAAACTTTATTGAAATAACTCATTTTTCTGTATGGTAATAGAGTAGAGGGGTTGAGGTGTTTTTAACTCTGTTTGTAGACTTTGAATAAAACTTGATTAATCAATCAAAAAACATCGTTAATAAAGATTAGTTAACTGATTTGAATGTTAAGTTTTGTTAAGTTCAATGTCAGGTTTTGTCAGGTTTTTAATATTAGTCGTTATTCTTCAACATTTATCTAAAGAAGGATTAATTGATTTAACACTTATATATTTGTAATTTAGTTTGATAGATTCTTCTATGAAATTCATTAAAATTATAATAATACTATTTACTCTTGTTTGGAATGATTCAAAAGGGCAGTCATTTCAATCAAAATGGATTAGTTATAGTGATACTGGGTCTTGTATTCCAACAAAAGTGTGGGTGGATAATTCAGATAATGTCTTAACGACTGGTTATTTCAAAGAGATTAATGTTGATGGAAACGGATATTCTGCCTGTTGTGGCCTTAATGACTTTAACTCCTTCATTGGAAAATGGAATAGTTCTGGAGACTTGTTATGGTTGAAACGACTTATGGGGGATAGTAGAGGTTTTTCTATAGTTACAGATAATCTTAATAATATCATTGTCACAGGTTACTTTGAAGGTTCGTTATCATTTCCATCAACACCAACAATGGTGGCAAATGGTATAGACCATTTTATTGCTAAATACAGTCCCTCTGGAACTTTTTTATGGGCTAAACAATTCAATGATATAGTAGGTCAGACGTCTCCTGTTCGAACAGATGTTGATAATAATATTTATTTGCTTACTCCTTATCAGATTGAAATTGATACAATCACAACTACTGGAACATCTGTACTAACTAAATTAAATTCTAATGGGAATATTATTTGGTCATTACCTAATGATATTGATATCAGGCTTAATGGAAATGTAGTTAATGTGCCAATGCAAATTAATTCAAGAAATGAAGTCTTAATATATGGGTCGTTTAATAATTTAATCAATTTTGCTGGTAATAGTTATTTGCCGACTAATTCTATGCCTGATTTAATTATTGGAAGAATTGATTCGTCTGGTGCAGAAATAGGTGCATCAATAATTACAAATAATAATTGGCCTTGCTATCCCAATACAATTTCGATTAATAAATTTGATGATGTTTTTGTTTCAGGAAGATATACTAATCAATTAGATTTTGGCACATTACAAATAGATAGTGGGTATTATTTTTTGGCAAAACTTAAAGATACAACATTTACTAATGCCTCTAATATTAGAAGTTCTCACGTTTTTGGAGCGGTATCGAACGATGATGGTACATTTTTAACTGGGCATGGCACTTACGATGGAATGAGTTTATTTATTGATAAATACGACACATCTTGTGCTTTTGTGGATAGTGTTGTTATTGGTAGTGGAAATCCTAATATCGAGTACGGGAAAGGTCTTGCAACATTTCAGAATAATGACATTCTCATTGGAGCGGCATATGTTCATACGATGAATGTTGGTTCTTTTATTGCTCCAGGAATACCGTATAGTGCTCCTGGATGGAAAAAACGGTGAAAGTGACCACGAGTTAACGTTTTAAAGTGACCATGTAGATTCGGTTGAAAGTGAGCAGTAAAAACGGAGTAAATTGACCACCCAAAATACGAGGAATAATTATTAGCTATTGTTCACATTTGATTA
>JAJCYO010000154.1 GCA_029262875.1 Flavobacteriales bacterium | reverse complement strand
TACTCTTTGCATAATTTCCTGCTCCCAAGTTCTCAATCCAGCTTATTGTCCTTCCTCCTCCAAATACGATATCTCGATCCCCATCACTATCTACGTCACTAAACGCTCCATCTTGCACTGGCGAATGGATGTGAAAGAGTTGGCTACTGGCATAAGATCCAGCACCTAAATTCTCCACCCAACTAACATTAGATGGTAGTTGATTGTACATAATTTCAGGAAGTCCATCACCTGTTAAGTCAGCCACATGAATCCCATTGAAAGAGAAATTGGTAGATAATATTTGAAATAAACTAAAACTTCCTCCACCTAGATTCTCCACCCAACCCATTCTATCTTCTTCAAACCTTCCTAAAACAACATCAATATCTCCATCGTTATCCATGTCTTTGGCCGTCATGTCTGTAACTCCCATACAGCAAGCACCAGAAGCTAATTGAAAAGCAGGGCCAAATGACCCACCCCCAAGATTATCATACTTCGAAACTCGATTGTTATTATACGAAGATGCAAGAATATCCATATCTAAATCATTGTCTAAATCAGCTGCCACTACTCTAGTGATTCCGGCACTAGAATTGGAAATCAATTGTTGAGGACCAAAACTCCCAGCTCCAAGATTCTCATGCCATGACACTTCATTAAACGAACTAGATATCACATCTAAATCAAGATCACCATCCAAATCAGCAGCAAAAATTGAACTAGCAGAATTTGATAATACTGCGATCACTTGTTGTGGGCCAAACACACCAGCTACGTTTTCGTACCAAGCAATTTCATTATCATTCGTAGATGCGGAAAGTAAATCCGGATCACCATCTGCGTCCAAATCAAATAACTGAACGTCAGAAGCACCATCCGCTAAGGTTGATACAACAATTTCTGATCCAAAAGTCCCCCCCCCTAAATTTAAGTACATGACTATCTTACTGTCTGATTCTGATGAAACCACTAAATCAGTATCACCGTCACCATCAATGTCAGCAACAGCCAGGCCAGATGGCTGGGCGATATTACTTCCAATCACAGTAACCGATGAATCAAAATTTCCTCCTCCTTGGTTTTTAAACCAGACTATTTTCCCAAAACCAGAACCATTTGAGCCTGTAATAACGTCCACATCCCCATCATTATCAAGGTCTGCCGAAATTATGTAATTGTCATCCAACGCAGTTGATTCGAGTACCTGCTCAGGGCTGAACTGTGCTAAAACCGTTGTCGCCAATAAAACATATGCAAGAGTTAATACTTTCTTCATAGCTTCACGAATTTACACAAAATCAATCCATCCTCCCAAATAATAAATTGGATTTGTTTCACGTTCCTATAACAACCTATTTACTTACTTTAAAACTAAAAAGCCATGAACAAACTCATTGTCGCTGTTTTATGTACAGCCTTCGCTTCCTCTTCCTTTGCACAAAAAACAAGGTATAATTTAACCTATCACCCTGGTCAAATTGAACTTAACGACCAACAAAAAGAGTCCATTAAAAAAATTTCTACATGGATAAAACCCGACCAGACGGTGAGCATATTTCCATTAACTTTTGATTCTATTCGCAACCGGCTAACCTTTTCCCGAAAGGCAAAACTACAGGCGGCAGAAGTAGCTAATTATGCCAAAACTTTAGGATATGAAATACAGGGCATACCTGCCAACTTTCCGACTTCGTATAAAGGGTTGAGTGTTGCAGTAAATATTGTATTAAGCAATCCTGAGACAAAACAACCCAAACCAAAAAATTCCCTATCCGATCTTTTTCCTGAAAAGCCTTCGCAATTTTTTGTAATCGACCCAAACAAGGATACCATGATTATTGGTATTGAAGGCACCAAACTGATGTTCGAAAAAGGATGTTTACTAAGTAAACAAAAGGTTAAAATTGAACTTAAGGAATATTACGGACTTGATGACTATATTAAAAGTGGATTACCCACTGTATCCAATGGACAAATGATCCAAACCGGAGGTTCCATTTATCTGAATGCAACAGATAAAAATAATGAGAAAAAGCGGGTATCTATTAACCCCAGCAAAGGCGTTGGTGTTGATTTTACACTTGGTAAAGATGATCCCGATATGCAAGTGTTCATTAAAGACCCCCGCTACCCTATGCAAGTAAACTGGATATTACCGAAACAAAAACCTCAGGTAAGAAAAAGTTGGCAAATGACAGAAACCATTCTCAATGCTGATAGCACTATACGTTCAAAAAAAGTGTTTCATTCTAAAGCCGAATGGGAGGCGTACCTGAAAAAACAAAAACAAGACGCTGAAATAAAAAAAACCACACAAAAGAAAATGGATAGCAAACTCAAGGTCTTTAATTTGGGCTACATTAATTGCGACAAGTTTTACCAAGAGCCCATGGTGCCATTAATTGTGCTTGCTGATAAAAATACCACTGCAGAGTATTACTTAGTGTACACCGATGTAAGAGGCGTTATGAAAGGCAAAGTATTTAATCAACGTGTGAACTTTGGATCGGTACCCGCTGATCGAGAAGCACAACTCATAGCCGTATCTTACATTGATAATCAGACCTATTACTTCAAGTGCAACTTTAAAGCCGGAAGCTCCACTAAACCTGACATTGTATTAGAACCAGTAAAGGAAACATTCTTAAACGAGCAATTGGCGTTGTTGAAGTAACAAAATGGTAACAGATTATTCATTACTTTAGGAGGATAAATGAAAAATCTATTTACAATACTTTTTCTCTTAATTGGATTACTATCCTTTGCCCAAAGACCAGAATCTTTAGAGCTAATTGAACTTTATGAACAAAAAAAATATGATGAAGCGATTAACAAAGCATTAGAGTATCTCGAAAAGGAACCCAATTATATAACATTTCATTTGGTGTTGGGAAGAGTCTATACAGATATTGGTAAATATGAAAAGGCCATTCCTCATTTGGATTTCACTGTAGCTAATGACAGCTTAACAAACTGGAAAAAACCAATGGCTTTAGAATACCTTGGAATATGCTACTTTATGTTAGCTGATTACAAGAAATCTCAAGAATTTTTAGCTAATTGTATCGAATCGAACACTAGAAAGTCGATAATAATAAGAGCATCCCAAATGAACAGGTTATTTGGTTATGACAAATATTATAAGAGTTGGAAAATTATAGAAACTGATAACTTCAGGTTCCATTTTCAAAAAATGAAAGAATCAGAAATTCAATCATATATGGAGAAAAGAGAGGAGGCTTTTAAATTTATAAATAGCTTTTTTAAGGCCTCTGTCCCAAAAAAAATTGACTTTTTTGTGTGGAACTCTAAATCTGCTGCAAAAAAAGTTTTAAAATCTAATTTGGGCTTCTCCAATCCAAATTACTGTATAGTTCATTCTCACTTTGATCAATCAAAAGGACATGAAATGACGCATGTGATATCTCATTATTCATCAAAAATTTTAAATAAAACTGGGTTAATTAATGAAGGAACAGCCGTATTTTTTGATATGCTTAACAGAAATGATGAACAAAGAGTTACTTATTGGATAAATAAAAACTATGAAAAAATAGATATTAAAAAAATCTGGTTAAATTGGAAAGATTACCCTCAGGAATTAACCTACCCCCTATCTGGGTTGTTTGTGGGTAAATTAATAGATACGTTTGGAGAGGAAAAATTCCTTACATTTTATGCAGATCAATCTTATGAAAATGCGAAAAAAATATTTGGAGATGAATTAGATAAAATTATAAATGAATTTGAGAAAAAATATAACGTTTACGATAATTAACTTACAAACCTCTTCACTTTAATCACCTTTAGACATTGGTTCATTGATTGATTCAAAGGTGCTGAAAAACCAATTTCCATTCTAAAACAACCACAAATAGGGACTTTTGGAGTATTGAACGGTATTTTTTAATGAACGCCTCAAACAGTTTTAACACCTTCACCCAACACTTAGATGTTCAAAGTGTTAAAATATGTTCAGTTGGGACCAACTCTACTCGGCACTAACCAAAATATTCATTAAAACATTTACTTTTTTCCCTTTTCGAATCCCAGGATTCCATTGAGTCAATCGTATAATTCGGAGAACCTCCTCACTAAAATTTTCAGGTATTGCGACTAATATCTTAGGTTGGCAAACTTTTCCTTCTTTAGTGACAACAAAATTTAGCGAAGTAAATCTCTCTTTGCTCCTGTTTTTTATGAATTTAAAATTGGAATTAGAGCTAAAAAAAGATAACATCTTTGCTTCTCCTCCAGGATAAGAAGGCATAGTATCAATTTCAGTAAAAAGTTCTTGAAATTGAAGATCAGAACAATCTTGAGAAAAACCAATAAGTGGAAATAGAAAACAGAAAATTATCGATACTCTTTTCATTCCTTAAAAATAACCAAAATATACATCTTTATTTATACTAATATTCTGTAACTAAAATTTCCACTCTTCTGTTTAGGGACATTTCAATTTGATTTTTTGCATTTGGAAAGAGCATGTGTTTACAATTCCATCCTATCGTTTTCATTCTATCACTTTCAATACCTTCATCTATCAGATATTTCTTAACGGCTAAAGCTCTTTCATTCGATAATACTTGAGAAAAGTCTTCTCCGTTTGAACATCCGTTCGTATGCCCTTCAATGAGTATTTTTAAAGAGCTGTTTCGTTTCATTAACTTCTTTAGTTTTTTTAAACTCGGATATGCTCCAGGCAAAAACTTAGGCAAATTTGCAATAAAGTTAATATTATGCAGTTGGTTTCGAAGTCCTTTTTTGAGTTTAGGCAATAAAATATTTATAAAAGGCAATTCGTGACTTTTAATTTCCTCAACTGTAAATTGTTTTTCTGCAAAAAAATGTTCTTTCGAATAAGCATTCAATACATACTTTTCCTTAACATCACTTTCTTTGTATGGCACTTCAATGTCAAATAAACCAGTAACTGAGTCAGTTTTTGCTGTAGCAAGAGTTTTTCCTGTTTTCAATTCATTCCAGCTTACATCTGCATTAAGAAATTTACTTTTTTCTTCGTTTACGACAATCCCACTTATTATTTTGGTTAAATAATAATCAAAATAAATAATTGCCCCCTTACCTTCGTCATAAACATTATCTATTACTAAGTAATAATTCTCTCCCATAACAACGGAAGTTACTTTGCTAAAATTATTGTGTAAACCTGAAACATTGTGGGTGTTTTCTGCGGAAAAACTTAATCCTGTAACCCCCTTTTCTTCTTTTTTATTTCGCGAAAGATTAGCTCTAATAGGTAAAACCGACTTGGATCGAAGACTTTTACTCGATAAATCTCCATTGTCTTTAAACAACAAGAAATCATAATCGTCATTTTCAGACATGGGCTTTATTCTGAATGTCATTTTTCCAGTGGATTTAGCTTTAAATTTAATCCAAACTATATTATGCTCTTTTTCAAAATAATTTTTATCCTTTTTTTTACCGATTGAGACCTCCTTATATCGTCCAGCACCTTTTGGAGAACATTTTAAAATTATTTTGTCAACTGCTCCCGCATATAAAGAGTTTTCAATATCAGTTCCAGAAAGAATTTGATCACAATTAAATGCTTTGGTGGTATTCTGCCCGAACACAGTAGAGACAAACAGATATAGAATAGCTAATATTATGGCGTTTTTCACTTCGCTTTCTTTTTCTTATAATTCGGAATCTTGCAAAAGATACATGTACGGTATCTAACAGAACTGCTATCTATTTTGTGATATCTCTATAGCTTTTTCTAAAAATTCATCTCTCCCATCTTTAATCCCTTCAATCGTTTTGTTGATATAAACATTTGGCAAAATACCAACACCATGATGCTGAGTCCCATTATGCTTAATTACCTTCATACCTGTCCACCAAATACTATAGCCACCATGCAAGCGAAATGGGTTTACGTTTCCGTTTGTTCCAGCAGTTGGTTGCCCTACAATTGTAGCAAGTTTATATCCTTCTATAAAACTCATAAAACTTTCAGCGTAACTTATCGCACTACCATCAATAATAAAAACTACCTTTTTATCCCCCAGATATGGTTTTTTGGCTTTTAAACCCCAGCCTTCTTCTTGGTGGCTGATTATGTTTTTCTGGTCGGGATAAACAATTTGGGGGATTTGCATCCATGACTTTGATGTGTCATCTTTTTCTAATAGATGAGAAATAAAATCGTGATTACCATTCGGATATCCTCTAAGGTCGCAAATAATAGCTGAATATTTTTCTAATTGAGGGAGGAGCTTATTAATGGTGTCCATTGTAATAACATCAAGATTTAGATAATAAATATTACTATCCATTTGACGGTAGGCAGGTTTTTGATGTTCTCGTTTCCAATATTCTTGACCTGTAAGATTCCTGTTGATTGTGTATGTTGTTTCCCCCGTAACCAACGTAATTTCAGTATCTTTTTCACCTAATAAACTTTCAGTAGTTGCCCTAGCTTCTAACCAACCTTTTGTACCTGCAGAAATTGTAGAATTAATTTCTTTAAAGTATTCTTTTGTGTCCTTATTATCAATTTTTGCTACAATATTGCCCGTTTTTAAACCTATATTATCATCAAAAACCTCAGTAATAACTAATTTGTTTTCTATCCATTCCCATTTAAAGGGAGGTAGATAGGTGTTCTTATTAGCTGATCTATTCACCCTTATATGTCCATCATTCAGTTTGGCAGTGAACTTCTTTAAAGTAATCCAATAATCGTAAGGTTCTGTATTATTATATGCCGACTTTAGAGCTGTTTCAAGTTCATTCTCCCAGTTAACATCAACTACATCAAAATAAGGATAGAAGTGCTGAAACACGTTATAAACATTGATAATGTTACCCAATCGTAAACTGAGATTATTATCGGTAGTATTAATATCGCTCAATGATTTTTCAAGACTTGAAAGATGTTTACTATCAGTTTGTGGATAAGTACCATTTTTATTGTTGGTGTAAAGGGTTATGGGTATTTGACAATAAATTCCATCTCCAATTTCTTCTTCTATTAACTCTTTAGTATTAGGATGATGATCAAACAGTTTTTTATTGGATGTATTGGTCGATTTCTGCTGCATATATGCAATTACAGCAGATTTGTTCCCTTCATGGATTATTGTACTTGTTAAACCAATATCATATCCTGCTCCTCTTCCAACCCATTTATCGTCTTCCCATTTATTTACAATTTCACCAGTTTCAAAATCATTGTTCATTAACGGAACTTCAATCCAATCATCATTTTGCTTATAAAAAAACTGAGCTTTATCAAAATACAAAGCACCTTTGCCTTGTAAGAAACATCCAAAAACAATTGATATGGCATTGGAGTCTACATTTCCAATAATTTCATACTGATTCCATTCGCTGCTTTTAATAGGATTGTTACCCATATTATTGAAAAACCCTGTTGTTTTATCTTTTTTATCTACTCGTAACCAAAGGTGCCCAGTTCCAGAACTACCCTCTTTCATTTTCACAAATCCAGTATATTTTATTTCTTTACCTAAATACTTTTCTGCATCAATTCCTGTCATTATGTTCCCAAACCCTGCTAATTTTACAGGCTTGTCTTTGCTATTTATCCTAACACTTTTATATGTTTCTCCTCTGCTATTCATACCAATTCCTAATCCATTATGCTGCCAATAGATTGGCTTATACTTTTTAGTATTAGATGGTGTCATAGTTTTATAATCAAAACCTTTCTTTGAATTGGAGAAAACTACAGATGGAGCAATTGGATGAAACAGTTGATCTAAGGTGTTAATTACCTGCTGTTGAGTTGAACATTTTTCAATTTGCTCAGCACCATAAATAGCAAAACTATTCCAATCAATGTGGGTAGCTTCATCGCTTGGATGAAAATATTTAACATAACCATAAGCTTTAGCAAATGTTTTAAGGTTCTCAACTTTTTGTTCAGATTGAGCCTGAGTTATGCTCAAAAAAGATGCTGATATAATGAATAAGACTATTTTCTTCAAAAGGAGCTATTTAAGTCGATAAATTTCAATAATAAAGATTAGGAAAACGAATGTTTTAATATAAATATTGTTAAATGTAGATGATTCAATCTTTATTTTTTTAACCGTTTAATTCATGGACGACAACGAAATATTGCCAGCTCTGTCACATTAATCCTGTATTAAGGTTAATCAAACAAATTCCCATAAATAAAAGCATATTGCAAGGACAGCTTTTTCAACCACTCTTTTCCAGACGTATTTCCAATATGTCCACTTCCGAAATCGGTTATAAATAAAATATTATTATTACCAGTATTGTAATTTTTTAGTTTGGCAACATATTTTGCAACTTGCCAAACAGGAGTCTGAAAATCGTTAGAACTTGCTGTAAATAGTAAGTTAGGATAGTTTTGCTTTTTTATGTTTTGATATGGAGAATACCCTTTTATATAATTGTAAACTTCTTTTTCTTTTGGATTCCCCCATTCTTTATATTCATCGGTAGTAAGAGGTAAGCTTTCATCCATCATTGTTGAGAGGACGTCTAAGTATGGGTGATCTAAGATGACAGTATTGAATAGTTCTGGTCTTCTATTAATAACTACCCCCATAATTAAACCACCAGCACTATTTCCATAGCCAATAAGTTGTTGAGGTGATGTATATTTTCTTTCTATCAAGTACTCTGCGCAAGCTATGTAATCATTAAAGCAGTTTTCTTTTTTTAATAATTTGCCATCCGTATACCATTCATTCCCCATAGCTATACCACCTCTTGTGTGAGTATAGACAATTGTGAATCCATCATTTAATAAAACAGCATCTTCCGCATTAAAATCATTGCCTCTTGGAAAAGAACCATATGCTCCGTATACTTTTAAAATTAACCCTTTATGTTTCTTTTTAGGATGAAGGCTGTTGATTAGGGTCATTGGAATTTCAGTCCCATCAAGGGATTTAGCCCAAAGTCTTTCTGTTTTAAAGTACTGAGGATTAAATCCTCTTTTTATTTTAGTAGAAAGGTTTCTGGTTAAAATCTCTTTTGATAAATCATATTCATATTCAATAAATGGTTTTTTTGGATTTGAGTAGTAAATTTTAATTTTATCATTTTCATTTAAGCGAAAATTAGCATCGAATATTTCAGTTTTAAAATCTATTTTTTTCCATTTGGATTCACTTTTACGTTTGTATTTTATTTCGAGAAAAGAGTTTTTATAGGTTTTTAAAACATAATAGTTGTCTGTAATAAGAAAGTCTGTTATCAAAATATTCTTTGTATGAGGAACAATTTCTTTCCAAGAATTCTTATCTACTAAAACCAGCAATTTGTTATTAATTGCATTTTTATTGGTAACCATATAGATTTGACTTCCAAACTCCTTGATTGCATAAGTTATTCCAGTTTGTCTTTCTCTTAATAGTTGTAGAAATGGATTGTTATCTTCTTTTTTGATAAGGTAGATTTCACTTTCGTCTTTTGATTCTATTGTACAGACTATGTAGCTTTTAGAGTTAGATAAAGAAATATCATAGGTAACATCTTTTTCAAAAAGCATTAGTGAATCTTTTTTACTGATTAAGTTATGCCGATATAATTTATCGCTACGTTTTGTAGTATTGTTCTTGGTATATAACAATGTTGAATCGTTAAACCATGCATAACTATAAACATCAGAGATACTATCATGAACTGTTAAATAGCCCTTGTTTAAAATTATTACATAATTGTTTAGACCTCCATTATATGTATAGGAAACACCAATTTTATTGTTGTAGGGTTTTATAGAAGTAATATAACAGTTTTTGCGATAGTCCTGAAATCTTGTTAAATTGAAAACGGGTACTCTATTAAGAGAATCGGAGTACTCATATAGAATAGTATTTTCTAAGGAGTCTTCATCATAAATTAAAGTTCCTTTTTTATAGTAATTATTGATGTTAGATGTGTCTTTAGGATAGAAATTGTTAAGGTTATTAAAGTAATTCTTTTGGTATTTTTTATAGGGTATAATGTAATTATCTGCAAAACTATTTTCTTGTTCCAAATATTTAAATAACTCGGTTTGATTTGTTGAATCGGCTAACCATTGGTAGTTGTCTGATAAGTTTTCGATAGAATAATTGAAAGAGAAATCAATTTCTTTTACCTTGGGAATTGGGAGGTTATCTTTTTGCTTAAACCTATTTTTGAACTGTTGTTCAAGTAGTTTTTCAATTTCTAAATCTGTTCTAATGTGTTTTGGTATCTTGGGATATTTTTTTTCATTTTCCTTCCAAAATTTTGAGTTATACGAGACCTCTCTATTGCGAAGACTGGTTAACCTTGTATGCTTCCAAATTTCACTTTCATTGAATTGCACCACTGAATCTTTAATGACGTTAGTTATGAATAACTCTTGAATACTTTCATAAATTAGTTTTTTTTGGTTTGATTTAGTTTTGATTGACTTTATTTTAGACCGTGATACTTTCTTTAGATACCATACGGACTTATTTTTTTGATAACTGACTGTAACCCTATCATCTATAGGAACATGATGTTTATAAAATCCAAAATCAACATTTTTTGCTAATTGGTATTCCATTTTTACCACAGCAAAAGACTCCATGTCAATATATAATCTACCAACATAAATACTTCTCTTCATCTTTTTACCCATATCAAAAACCATTTTTTTATTGGTTTCATTAGGGTAGAAATACAAGACATAACAGTCATGGTTATTTGTCAATTCATTATCTTTTTTAGTGTATGTGTATTTATTGAAATTATTAGGATTCAAAAAATCATATCTATACTTAATAAAGTCTTTGCCTGTAAGACTTAAAGGTCCTCCAGAAATTGGACTATCGAAGTTATTATTACTCATGTTATCAGAGCTTCTTGCCTCAATTAATTTTACTTTATCCTGTTTTGTATTAAAGTGAGTTGGGAATTCACTAAACCATCCACCTTTGAATTCAAAAGCATAAGTATCATCGTAGTTCCAATCTTCCCAGATTTTGTGGTCGAGTCTATTTTGGGGATATTTTGTGTATTGAATATTTACAACAGCCTCATTTAAGTAAATGTAATTATTGTCATCTTTAAGAATCTCCCGATATAGCCCTTCTAGGTTTACAGGAGTGTTACTGTAATTCTTTACTGTGTTTTTTATGCATTTTTTTAGAATTTGCTTCGTTGTTAGTGGTTTTTTATAAGTAACAACAAATTCACTTAAATTGGTAGAGGATGGAGGTAGTGGGATTTTAATTTTAATTGATTTGGTTAAATCGATTGGAATTTTTTGATTCATATAACCAATGTAGGAACAGACTAAAGTGTCAGTCCTTGGAACTTCATTATTAAAATTTAGTTGAGCTTGACCACTAAAATCAGAAGTAGTTCCAATCCCAATGTTTTTTAAATAAACAGTAGCAAAAGGCAAAGGTTCATTTGTAAGAGAATCAAAAATTGAAAGTTGAATGTTAACTCGTTGGGAAAAACCAACACAATAAATCAAGAGAATAAATATCGTAAAAATAATATGTTTCATTCTTTATATTTAAACCTGTTTGACTTCCATCTGCTTTTGTGTTTAAGATAATAAAAGCAAAACTATAACTTATATTGCTTTTTTGATTTAAAGTTTAGAAAAGATTGGATTGATTATTAATTGTTCAATTTATGGGCAGTAAAAAATACAACCATTTTAGTAGATATTTTATGCTAATGATTTAAGGACGATATTTTAGATCTAATTAAGGAGCATCTCCCTCTTGTTCCTCTTGAACCTGAATTGAGAAACGACCTCATATTGTGACTCGTAGAAGACTATATCTAAATTGGGTAATTAAAAGGGGAATACTCTTCGGATACGAGAACTTGACACATCAACATCTAAAGTATCTACAAGTGTTCGAGGTACAAATGAAATTCTTTTCGAAAATCGCTTTAAGTAATGCAGTGTAAATAACTAATTAACAACAAGTTAAACCTATCAGTAATACCTACTCCAAACCCCAATTCTTCCTCATCGAATTCAAGAATGTTTATAATTTCTGATAACATGGAACGTTTATTGAATAGAGAAACTATACAAATAGTTTAATTTTAATATGATGGAAAATAATTCTAAAGAACTTAATATATTGCTTGAGCAAGCCAAGTCTTTTTTAGATGCGAAAGTTGAACAACTTACAGGAACTACTCCTGTAGACACTCAAGTTGATCTTAAAATAAAAGAGTTGGAAAAAAGAATTGAAGCCCTTGAGGATTACACTAAGGACATTGAAGAGCTTTATGCTACGAATCCCAACATACTTCTCAACTTCAGAAAAAGAACTAACGACATTAATAATGAGATTGAATTAATTAAGCCTGAATAAGAAAATAACGCCATAACTCTGGTAATACAAAAATATCTTATTAAATAACTTTTCCATTGCAAGTAAGTCATACCAAGTAACTCGACTTTACATCATGTTACGTTCGTTAACCTATGTTACATTGCATAACATGATGTAACTTGGATCTACATGGCATTTTTTTAATTCAATAATTTAATTGAGCAAGTCATCAAATTTAGTCCAAACGTCTTCCCGAAAAATCATATAACTGACAAATAAAAAGTCAACTAAATAATAACTGATTTCAGGAGCACTCCCCTCTCGAACCTTATTTCAAAAACCAGCTCCACTCCTACTCTTTATGTGGATGACACTACAGTTAGGGAAACAAAAAGGGTAACAATAATTTGTGTCATTAAAATCGATCCTAAAGGATTCTCCACATCATACCGTTACATCTGAAATGGCATTAATGATGAGGAGAGTAATCACACTATAGGTTTAACATTCCTTTGTTCCACATATCCTTAAGAGTTGTTGCCTCTATGGAAAGTAATCTATCCGATTTTTCAACTTGAGATATTACACTAAGTGCTAATTCCTCCTCAGTGGGCAACAAATAAGTTGCAGCCCAAAGCTTAACATTCTCATCATCATTCTGCAACAACTGTTTCAGTTCTGACAATTGTCCTTGAGCTTTTACATTGGACATAATAATGGAAATTTTCTCATGCAATTCATTTGCAGAGATAGAATCTCCTTCATCCATTGCCTTGCCTTGCTCTACACATAAATCAGTAACTTTATTCATCAAAGCTTGAACATCCGTTTCACTCATCCTTTAAAAGTACTCAAAATATTAAAAGTTCAGATTATTGGTTAATGTCAGACCAAGTGATTAACTCAATACCATTTTGGTTGAGTTTATTTTTACAACCATCACTTATAAAATAATCGAAATCCATTTGCCTCCATTCTGACCCAAAATTTGGGTGATTCTTTGTTATATCTTTCATTTCTATATCATCGAAAGCCAAATGAATCAATAGCATATTAATACCTGGGCTTAAATTATCTAACACTCCATCATAATACGTCTTGAAATCACGTTTTTCAAAATCCTTATCTTTCACATAAAAGATATTATCAATTACCAAGTCACTATTATCAAGGCACTGTTTAGCATCTATTCCACCTACAACTTCAATTAACTCTTTGTTCAATAACACTGGCAAATTATATTTTCGTCCTAAATCTTTATATACTTTCATAAGTTCAGGCGTTGAACCTAAACTATACATGTGTGAATCAATATGAGATGGGTTCAATCCATATCTAAGTGCTTTTTCAATCTGTGCACTAAGCTCTTTTCGAACATCTTCAACTGAAGCTTTTATTTTCAGATTCTCCCTTGTTTTGTGAAAAAACCCGTTTTCATCCACCAAACTTGGAACTTGGTTAATTGGTAATACAGGTCCAAATCTATATTCTTCCCATTCGCAGGTGAGCGTCAAATGGACTCCATTGTCAAATTCTGGATTAGCCTTTGCAAAGTTTGCCATTTCATCGAAGCCTGGGCAGCAGGTCATAATGCTATAAGAACTAACAGTCTCTTTTCGAAGTGCGTCCATTGTTGCCTTATTCTCGGAATGACATAGTCCAGCATCATCAGCATGAATAATTAGTAGTTTATTAAATTCTGGAGTGTCCATTTTCTTTTTAGCCATCTTCTAAAAATACTTAAAATAACAACATTTAAGATATTTCTCATCTTCCAAAGAGCAACGGTCATTATGTTACTAATGATGTGATAATCTAATTTTAAAAACGGAATGGACTTTTCAACTTTAATCCAAAATATATACTTTTGAAAAGAAGACTGTTAACAGAGACTGACGATTTAAAAAAACATATAATGGAAATAAAAATTGATGACAATATCGTTTTAAGAAAAGTAAGCAAAGACGACATAGTCAATTTGGCTAAATATCTAAATAATATAGGAATCTATAAGAATACTCTCAATATTCCATTTCCGTATTCAAAGAGTGATGCCGAATTTTGGATAAATTTAACAAGTGCTTTTGAGTCTGAAAACAAGATTCAGAAACACTGGATAATTAGACATGAAACAGATGGAGCAATAGGGGGTATTGGTCTTCAGTATAATGATGGCATTGATTCACATAAGAATGAAATAGGGTATTGGCTCGCTCAACCATTCTGGGGGGAAGGTATAATGACTAAAGTTGTTGGAACTTTTGTGAATTATTGTTTTGATTCACTTCAATATAAAAGGATTCAAGCCCCTATTTTTAGTTTTAACAAAGGTTCGGAAAAAGTTTTAATAAAGAATGACTTCTTATTTGAAGGTGAAATGAAAAATTACGACATAAAAGATGGTAATCTCATTAACGTGAAAATGTTTGCCAAAACAGTTTAAAAGAACTTTAAGACCAATGCAAAAACCAAAATACATTTATCATTATTTTGAAAAAGTCAATGGACCATTTCTAAACTTGAGTTCATTAAGTATTTCTGAGGCAACAACTATTTTGAAAAACACAAATGAAGGTTTTAATAGTTCACGCCCAGACAACTATATGGAACTTAGATTAGCTCATGAAAAAAGATTAAAAGAACAATTTATCAGTATTGGAGGGAATCCAAAACGAAATGACCCATTCTATTTCACATTAGGACCATGTGATTGGCTTAAATCATGGTATGTTAATGCTGGTGCAGTTAGACTTGATTTAGATTTGTTTATAGGTTCAGATGCCCTAAGTTTTACCTACCCAGATAGCATGGTTTCATTTCAACTTTACGATAATGATAAATTAAAAAAGTATAGAAAAAACTGCAATGGGAAAATCTATCTATTTGATGAACTTGATAGTCTAATTAAAGAATTTGGTATTCCAACAGAAGAAAACTGGAATAAGATAGATGAGAATACTCATGATAGATATATTGAAGTACAAATTTGGAATGATGAATTTCTTGCTCATGTAAATGAAGATTCATTTATAAATTGAAATAATAATAAAATGAACATTACCAAGAAAATAGATATTAGAATTGCAGTTAATGAAGATATTGAAAGTATTGCATCATTATTTAACACGACTATTAGAATAGTGAATGCTAAAGATTATTCTCCAGAAGAAATTGAAGTTTGGGCATCTTGCTCCAAAAGAACAGAAGGATGGGTCAATAAAATAAGACAACAGACCTTCTATGTTGCTGAAATAAACGGAGTCTTAGTTGGCTTTAGTTCTATAGAAAAAGATGGATATTTAGATTTCATGTATGTACACAATGAATATCAAAAACAAGGGATAGCTAAAGAACTATTATTGGCAATTGAAAGGAAAGCAAATAAACAAAATAATCATGAAATATATGCCTATGTCAGCAAAACAGCTAAATCATTTTTTGAAAAACATGGCTATATGCATAACGGAAATAAAACAAACTCAATTAATGGGATTGATTTTGTAAATAGTATAATGGTTAAAAATTTAAAGTGAAAATCATCATTGACCCATATAATCCAAATTGGAAAATAGATTTTTTTAGGGAATCAGAGATGCTGCAGGAAGCCATAGATGAAATTAACGTTTCTATTGAGCATATTGGAAGTACTTCAGTAGAAGGGCTCGGAGCGAAACCTGTTATTGATATAATGGTTGGGCTGGAAGATTTTAGAACGGCAGACAATTATATTAAAGCTATCGAAACCTTAGGATACAAATACATTTCAGAATATGAAAATGTAATGCCATATCGTAGATTCTTCACTAAAAATTCAAATGGAAATAGAACACATCATATCCACATAGTTGAAATAGATACTGAATTCTGGAATAGACATTTGAAGTTTAGAAATCAGCTTAGAAACAACACTAAGTTAAGAGATGAATACCATAAGCTAAAATTGGAGTTAGCAAAGAAAGAATGGGAAGATGGGAATAAATATGCTACTGCAAAATCAGACTTTATTAAAGAAGTAGAGAGGCTAAAGTGAAATTAGTAATATTTGATATAGATGGAACAGTAATTGACTCTGTAAAGGAAGATGACAAATGCTTTATCCAAACATTTAGAGAGTTACATCAAATTGAGTTATCATATATTGATTGGAGTGATTTC
>JAJCYO010000153.1 GCA_029262875.1 Flavobacteriales bacterium | reverse complement strand
TTTGGTGCTGATGCCGCTTTGGTTGAAACGGTTGCTCATGCTGAGGCTGCACTTCATTATTATAAAGATACGGATGTATTAGTAGATGTTGGTGGACAGGATATCAAAGTGATTTTCATTAAAAATGGAATGGTTAGTGACTTTAAACTAAACACTCAATGTAGTGCGGGTAATGGTTACTTTTTACAAAATACTGCCGATAAATTTGGCGTTAAAATTCAAGATTTTGCAGATACTGCTTTTGAGGCGGACATCACACCAGTGTTTAGTTATGGATGTGCCGTATTTATGGAATCTGACATTGTCAACTTTCAACGATTAGGGTGGCAAGCAAAAGAAATTATGGCTGGATTGGCTAAAGTATTACCTAAAAACATATGGTTGTATGTTGTTCAGGAACCAAATCTTGCTAAATTCGGATTGAACTTTGTCTTACAAGGAGGTACTCAGAAAAACTTGGCAGCTGTAAAGTCACAAGTTGACTATATCAAAGAAAGAGTTCCTGGTTCTAAAGTAACTGTACATCAGTATTGTGGTGTTTCTGGAGCGATTGGAGCAGCATTTGAAGCGATTAATGTTACTAAAAATAAGAAAACAACATTTGTTGGATTAGAACAAGCTAAGCTTTTAACCTATACAGCTACAAGAGATGAATCTACTCGATGTGATTTCTGTAGCAACAATTGTTTAAGAACATTTATTGATTCTAAGACGGTTGATGGAAATGAATCTCGATTTATTGTTGCTACCTGTGAAAAGGGTGAGGTTACTGATCGAGAAGAAATGAAAGTCATTGTTGCTCGACAAAAAGAGAAAGCAAAAAGCAACCCTAACTTGGTAAGTTATGCTGCAAAAAGAGTATTTAGAACTTTTAAACCAGAACTAATTGCTAGAGCTGATTCTAAACTTTTTGGAAAAGCCAACATTGATAAAATTTTACAGGATAGGAAAAAAATAACGATAGGAATGCCGAGAGCATTGAACATGTATACTTTTGGTCCATTTTTTAGATCTTATTTTGAGTCTCTTGGTGTAAAAAAGATTGTCTGGTCTCAATTTACAGATGCAGAAATGTATAAAGCTGGGAGTAAAAGAGGATCAATCGATCCATGCTTCCCTTCCAAAGTTGCTATTTCTCATATCCATGATTTAATCAATAATGAAAAGCAAAAAATTGACATACTTTATTATCCTGTACTAATTAATATAGCTGATGGCTTAGTTGGAACTACTGGTTCATGTGCATGCCCTACTGTCCAATCTAACCCTAATGTTTGTAAGGCAGCCTTTACTAAGGAAGCCGATGAATTTGCAAATAGAAACATTAAGTATATTGACAATTCACTAAACATGTTAGAACCTAACTTTTTGGTGAAACAAATGTTTGAATCATTCGAAAAAGAATTATCCTTAGGCAAGGATGAAAATAAATTAGCTGTTGAGGCTGGCTTAAAAGCCATGCAAGAATATTATACAGAATTGAAAACAATATCCAGAGCAGCATTGAATAAATTGGTTGCAACCAACAAAATAGGGATGCTAATGATCGGTAGGCCGTATCATAATGATCCTGGATTGAACCATGAAATCATGGATCTTATCCAACAAGAAGGCTATCCTGTTTTTAGCATGGAATCATTACCAGATAACGAGGAGGAATTACAAGCATTATTTGGAGAAGACATCAAAGCAGGAAGAATAACTCATCCAAAAGACATCTCAGATGTTTATTCAAATGCCTACAGCTCTAACACTAACTTAAAAATGTGGGCAGCTAAGTACGCTGCACGTCATCCAAATTTAGCTGTTATCGATTTAAGTAATTTCAAATGCGGAATGGATGCTCCAATATACAATGTTGTAGAGGGGATAGTGGAAGGAACAAATACTCCTTACTTTACTTTTCATGACATTGATGAAAATAAACCTACTGGTTCAATAAAAATTAGAGTTGAAACCATTTGTTACGCGTTGAAAAAGTACGAAGGCGAATTAGCACAAAGAACACATATTAAAATAGAACCGAAAAAGGACTTAGAAGAGGTGTTAGAACCTGTTCTTGTATAAACTTGAAAAAATTATGAAAACTGTACAACCAACAACCAAAGAAAAAGATATCCAATTCTCTGATTTTGAAGATCAGTTAATTAACAATATATCTGATATTCAAGCTGATGCGAATCATTTTAATCGTCCGAATTTATATCCCTTTACTGCAGAACAAAGGTCTTCTACTACGATTTTATTTGGTGGATTAACTGAATCACATGAAGAGTTGATTTTAGCTCACATGCAATCGATTGGGTATAATGTTGAAAGATTGCCTGAAGCAGATTTTGAAAGTTTAACTACTGGGAAAGAGTTCTGTAATAAAGGGCAGTGTAATCCAACATACTATACTATTGGTAACTTAATTAAGACTTTAAAGGCTAAGTCTAAAGAAATGAGTGTGCAAGAGGTTGAAGAAAAATATGTTTTTTTTACCGCAGGTTCGTGTGGTCCTTGTCGATTTGGAATGTATGAAAACGAATATAGAAAGGCGTTAGTTGATGCAGGTTTTGAAAAATTTAGAATTTGTGTTGCGCAACAAGCTGGAGGGATTGATGATCATGGCGATGAACCGGAACCAGGATTGGCTGTAAATAAAGATTTCTTTATCGGTGTTATAAAAGCAATTATAATAGGTGATTTGGTTAATGGTTTTGTAAATAAAGTTCAACCTTATGAAGTAATTAAAGGAGAAACTGTAAAAGCAAAAGCTGAGGCTTTAAAAGTCATTCAGAAAGGGTTTAAAGAAACAGGGAAAATATATAAATCATTACAGGAAGCAAGAAAGGTATTTGCAAAGGTAAAATGTGATTATGCACAAATTAAGCCTATGGTTAAGCTTACGGGAGAATTTTGGGCAAGTATTACTGAATCTCAAGGAAACTACCATATTAAAAACTGGTTGGTTGAAGAGAACTGTGAGCTAAAGATTGAACCAATGGTTGGTTGGTTAGAGCATTTAATCTATTCAAGAGAAATAAAAGCACAAGATAGAAGAGGTATAGATCAAGATGAAAAAGGTCTTGGAGAAGGAACTAACCCTTACAAGAATGAATTAAAGCTTTATGGAATTAGAAAGCTATTAAATGGGTACTTCAATCTATATCGTGCTGCTTTAGGGTTTAAACCAAACAATACCATTGATAATAAATTGTTAGCTAAATTGGCTCATCAGTATTATGATAAAAGACAGGGTGGTGGTGAAGCTTATATGGAGGTTGGAAATTTAATCAACCTAAGTAATAAAAAATTAGCTCACATGATGGTTACTGTTAAACCTTTTGGATGTATGCCTTCTTCTGCAAGTGATGGTGTTCAAACTAGAGTTTCAGCTGATTATCCAGATGTAATCTTTTTAGCCTTAGAAACTTCAGGAGATAGTGAGGTTAACTTTAAATCTCGTGCTCAAATGAAAATCTTTGAAGCGAAAGTAAAAGCGAAAAAAGAAGCAGATGATGTTATTGAGAAGTTAGGAATTGATGTTGAAGAAATCAAAAAGTTCGTTGCGAAGAACCCGATGTATTCTTCAGGTGATTATGTGATAAAAGGACATGAACATGCTGGATCTGGTATTAACTTTATGTTGGATATGCATAAAAGAATGAAAAGCCCAGTTGGTAAAGTCAAACATCAGTTTGCTAAAGCACTTAGTGCATAGATGAGACATATACTATAAGTATATTTTTAATATTGTAAAAGCCCATTAATTGTAATGGGTTTTTGCTTTTACAAAAGAAGCCAGTCATTAATAAAAAAAGTAGAAATCGTGAACAAAGAAGAAATAAAAAATTATTTAGTAAAAAGAATTGATTTAGTTCGGAAAAATGAAGTCACAGATAAGTTAAATTATTTAAATGGCATTCTATTTCATAGTGTCCCTGATGATTTATTTAAGAGCCCTCCTGTTGATTGGAAAAATGAAAAACAAGTAACTCTCCTAAAAAAAGCTTTTAGTAAGTTTTCAGAAAATGAATTGTCATTTGATGCAATACCTGACGGACAAATCGGGTTAAATGAAACAGTATATAGCATTGTATTTGACAATGGTATCATTGAAACATTTTCACCTCGAATAGTTAGGCAAACGCCCATAAATTTTCCTCCTAAAATACGATACATTCAGGTAGAGGCTGTTGTTTCTCAATTTATGAATTACCTAAGTTCACTTGTTGATATATCGGAAAACTGTTATCCTGTAAAATCATCCTACACTATTTTCGTTACATTAATTGGCATTAAGGGGGTTGTTTTTAACGCCACAGAAAAAGACTACACCACCACTAAAACCTTCCCAAGGACTACCTTGACTTTTCAAATCAACAAGTCCACTGATAAAGATAAGGTTACCATTCAAAAATCTATTGAAGAAGCGATTCATAATACATTATCTGAATTTGAACCTGTAGCATAATTAATATACATAGAATTTTCATTCTCTCCGAATGACATTTTCTATAAATGTCTTAAGTTTGCCCAACGAAATTTGAGACAACATCTGGTTCAATAATTGTAAAAGAAAGTAAAGAAGATTGACAGTGAAACATTTAATCATCATAGCAATTAGTCTATTATTATTTGGCTTTAATTCTATTCCATTAGAATCTCAGCAAGATAAAACTGCTGTTTTTGACGGTTACCCTACTCCTACTGATGAAAACATGTTATTTTATATTCAAAAGAGCTTTAATACAAATGCCGTTGTTTATACTGCCAACATAGGGGAAGATGGGAAATTAGACCCCAAAGAACCAGTGAAAGTATTCTGGAGAAGGTACCAAGAAGAAGGCCAAAAAAGAGCGTTAAAGTACATTGAGAAAAAGTTTGCTTTTGGAGTCAACCATAAGCCTATAAAAGGAAAAGAAAATGCCTATGTTTTTACATTAGTATCTCTAAAAGAATTAAAGTTATTTGTTACCCAAGATAAGAATGGAACAGCAAAGATTGCTACTACTATAGCAAACAAACCAGCTAAATTAAATCGTGTTTTTGTTACCGCTGAACATAAAAATATTCTACCAAAGGTCTTTTACGTTGAAGTATTTGGAAGTGATTTAAAAACAGGAGAATTTTTATATGAAAAATTCGATAATTAAGAGCATACTAATTAATAGAGATTGCCATAAGATATCCGAATAGGTTTTATTATATTTGCCCTCTTAAAAATTCATTATTAAAATAAAAAAATATGAGTCAAGATATTGCTAGTGCAGATGGAAAATTAGGTATTTTATTACCTGGAATGGGTGCGGTTGCAACAACGCTTATAGCAGGGGTTCTTGCTGTAAATAAAGGGATCTCTAAACCCATTGGTTCTACTTCTCAAATGGGAACTATACGTTTAGGTAAAAGAACTGAAAACAACACTCCTTTGATAAAAGATTTTATACCGTTAGCTGACATTAGTAAAATAGCTTTTGGTGGATGGGATCTTTTTGAAGAAAACGTATATGAATCGGCAAAACATGCAGGTGTATTAGACAGGTATCTTTTAGACCAGCTAAAACCTGAATTAGAGGCTATTCAACCTATGAAGGCTGTTTTTGATAAAAAATATGTTACTAAATTAGATGGTAGCTACATCAAAACTGGTGCTAACAAAATGGAGTTGGCAGACCAGTTAAGACAAGATATTAGGGACTTTAAAGCCAATAACAATTGTGATCGCTTAGCAATGGTATGGTGTGGATCAACAGAGATTTATATTGAAGAGTCTGCAGTTCATCAAACCATAGAAAGTTTTGAAGAAGGATTAAGAAACAATGATGAAAACATTCCATCGAGTATGCTCTATGCATATGCTGCAATAAAAGAAGGTGTTCCTTATGCAAATGGAGCCCCTAACTTATCAGCTGATATTCCTGCTCTGGTTCAATTGGCCAAAGACAACAATGTACCTATTTGTGGTAAAGATTTTAAAACTGGTCAAACTTTAATGAAGACTATTTTGGCTCCAGGATTAAAAACAAGGTCAATTGGTATTGCTGGTTGGTTTTCAACTAACATCTTAGGAAACAGAGATGGAGAGGTTTTAGATGATCCTGCAAGTTTTAAAACAAAAGAAATGTCTAAGCTTAGTGTATTAGATAGTATATTAGAACCAGAAAAAAATCCAGATTTATACAAAGATTTATACCATAAAGTTAGAATCAACTATTATCCACCTCATGGCGATAATAAAGAAGGTTGGGATAATTTAGATATTTTCGGATGGTTAGGGTACAAAATGCAGATTAAGGTAGATTTCTTATGTAAAGATTCTATTTTAGCGGCTCCTTTAGTTCTCGATCTTGCTATATTTTTAGATTTAGCTTCAAGAGCAAACATGAATGGAATCCAAGAATGGTTATCTTTCTTCTTTAAGGCTCCACAAACGCCTACGAAAGAGATGCAGCCTATGCATGATATTTTCAAACAAGAAATGAAGTTGAAAAATACTTTACGTTATTTACAAGGTGAAGATTTAATTACTCATTTAGGTCAGGATTATGATGAAGAGGTGAAAGAAAAAGTTTAGTTCTTTTCTATTCAGTTCATTTAAATACATAAGCTGTTATTTCTTCGAAGTAGCAGCTTTTATTTATTTTTACATCAATGAAGTTTATTTATAAACTATTAGCAACAGCATTAGGTTCTGGATACTCCCCTTTTGCTCCAGGAACTGCAGGAGCAATTGTAGGTTGTATTGCATTATGGTTACTTGAAAAATATAACCTCATATCAACAACTTCTACCCCATTTTTATTTGTTACTTTAATTGTGGTTACCATCATTTTAGGAATAATTGCAACCAATCAATTAGAGAAAGATTGGGGAGAAGATCCATCCAAAGTAGTTATAGACGAGGTAATTGGAATGTGGATTACAATGCTGTTTGTTCCTTTTACTTGGCTCAATGTGTTAATTGGATTCATTTTATTTCGATTTTTTGACATTGCGAAACCATTGGGAATTCGAAAATTAGAAAAAATTAGCGGAGGTGTTGGTGTTATGGCTGATGATATGTTAGCTGGGGTTTATTCAAACATTATTTTACTAACTATCATCTATTTTATATGACTAAGAAAGACTTTTGGTTAACTAATTTATTTCGCCATCAAATTGCTGGAGCAATAGCTTTTTTAGTAGACTTTGTTGTATTTGTTATGTTAACTGATACGCTAAATATTTGGTATGTTCCTGCTACGGCAATAGGTGCTTTAGTTGGTGCGGTTCTGAATTTCACACTATCTACTTACTGGGCTTTCTCTGGATCAAAAAACAGTTTAAAAAATCAAATGTTTAAATATGTATTGGTCTCTGGTGGTAGTATTATCTTGAACACATTGCTTGTTTACTTGTTTACCGATTTCTTAAGTTTTGACGAAAAATTGTCAAAATTAGTTACAGCGATCTTAGTAGGTTCAATTTATAATTTCTTACTAATGAGGAATTTTGTTTTTAAGAAATAACCTATTTCTTGTTTAACAGAAACGTGTTGAAAAGAACAAATCGATGTAGGTAGATTACCACAAAGCTTTACTTATCATTACAGTACAAAATTATATTACTATGGTAAGCGTTCGTCTATTTGTTATCTGTTCATTTCTATCAATCCTTCTCTTTTCTTGTTGGGGCAATAATAGCTCAAACGACTCTTCTAACAAAAAAATATTTAGATACAATGAATCTGAAGGTATAACCTCCTTAGACCCTGCTTTTAGTAGAAACAGAGAAACTATTTGGGCATGCAATCACTTGTACAACGGATTGGTTCAGATGGATGATAACCTTAATGTTCTACCTTGTATTGCCAAAAATTGGGAAATTTCTGAAGATGGAAAAACCTATACCTTCCATTTAAGAAATGATGTTACTTTTCATGATCATGAGCTATTTAAGGATGGAAAAGGAAGGAAAGTGACTGCTCACGATTTTGAATACAGTTTTAATCGGATAATAGATACCGAGGTAGCTTCTCCAGGTGCCTGGCTTCTAAATAACATTGATTACGTTGAAGAAAGAGGTTTTAAAGCGTTTGAAGCCATGGATGACACCACCTTCAATGTTTACTTAACGAAACCTTTCCCACCATTCTTAGGTATTTTAACGATGCAATACTTCTCCGTTGTTTCTCCAGAAATTGTTATGAATTACAAACGTGATTATAGAAACAATCCTGTAGGTACAGGTCCATTCAAATTCAAAATTTGGGATGAAGGAAATAAAATGGTATTGGTTAAAAACGAAAACTATTTTGAAAAGGATGACAAAGGGAATCAATTACCTTATATAGATGGAATAGCGGTTACATTTATTAAGGATAAAGAAGCTGAATTTCTTAAGTTTTTAACCAATGAATTAGATTTTGTGAATGGTCCTGAAGGGGATAACAAAAGTTCAATTTTCACCAATGATGGTAAACTTAAACCAGCAGAAAAAGAAAAATTCAACTTATTCACCAATCCACAATTAAATACAGAATACTTAGGCATCTTGGTAGATGAAGATTTAGATATTGTAACAAAAAGCCCTTTGCGTAAAAAACTGGTAAGACAAGCTATTAATTATGGTTTTGACAAAAAAAGCATGATGGCTTATCTTAGAAAGAATATTGGTACCCCGGCTAATGCAGGATTTATTCCAAAAGGCCTACCTTCATTTGATGATCAAATAGTTAAAGGATATGATTACAATCCTGAAAAGGCAAGAGAACTACTTTATGCTGCTGGATTTCCGAATGGAGACGGTTTACCAGAAATTACCATTTATACGACTAAAGATTATGTTGACTTGTGCGAATTTATTCAACATCAGCTTAATGAAATTGGATTTAAAATAAAAATAGATCTAAACCCTGGCATAACGCATAGAGAATTAGCTGCTCGTTCTAAACTTAATTTCTTCAGAAAATCATGGATTGCTGATTACCCAGATGCCGAAAATTATTTAGCGCTGTTCTACAGCAAGAATTTTTCTCCTCAAGGGCCTAACATCACTCGTTTTAAAAACTTTGAGTTTGATAAACTTTATGAAAAATCTCAAGCTGAAACAAATGACTCTATCAGACGTCATATGTATCAAGAAATGGATAAAATAATAATAGAAGAAGCTCCTATTGTTCCCTTATACTATGATGTTTCGGTAAGATTGGTCAAGAAAAATATTGTTGATTTAGGAGCAAATCCTTTGAATCTGTTGACATTAAAGAAAGTTAAAATTGAAGATTAATTTCCGTGTTCTCTTCCTTTTATTGTTTTATAATTCGTTTGATTACAACTTGGTTATTATTACTTATTTTAAGTAAATAAATACCATTAGGTTGATTATTAATGTCTATCATTTCAGTATTACTTTGTAAAGTAGTTTGCCTCACCAATTGCCCCGAAATGTTATAAATTTCCAATACAGCATCATTAATATCATTTAATTCTACGATAAAGCTACCATTACTTGGATTTGGATGCACCTTAGCTACTTTTACATTAAATGCCTCAATTTCATCTTCAATTCCAACACTACAATTGGTATTTACGCATCCATTACTATCTAATTTCATTATCCATAAATCCTGTGTCCCAGTATCTGGTGATTTGGGGAATACTTGTCCAACAGTTACAAATCCATTATCACTCGTAGGACGAATATCTTTTATATCGTGGTCAGATGTTGGCCCATTTAATTTTCTATGAGTACCATAGAATAAACTATTTCCATTGGCTGCTATTTTCACTAATAATCCTTCAAACCTTCCAAAAGTGACCCCATCAGTTTGCCAAACCTGACCTACTCCAATAAACTCACCATTATTAAGTTCTCTTACAGTTCTAAAAGTAGTTGCATTTAATGCACTACCATATGTCCTTGTCCATATTGTGTCTCCTAAGCTATTTAACTTTATAGCATACGGATAACTTATTTCACACCCTCCACATGGATCAGAATCCGTTAACGCTCCTCCAAAGATATATCCATTATCAAATGTTTGTGATATACTCCAAGCCGCATCATTAAATATCCCTCCAAAAATACTTGAAAATTCAATGTTACCTATGCTATCTAATTTAATAATTTCTATATTCTTAGTTGCTGGTGTATTTGGTCCAGAATTATTAGTCTCACTTGCTATAATAAATCCTCTATCAGAGCACACATCAATTGCTGATGGAGTATCTGCAAAAGCCCCTCCTATTAAAGTATCCCATTCAACATTGCCTAAGCTATCCGTTTTTATTACCCACATATCACCATCGAGGTCATTACTCGAATTTATACCAAGAAGCACAAATCCGTTGTCACTTGTCTCTTTAACACACTTTCCTGTTTGGAAAGAAAAGTTATCTCCATAAGTTTTTGTCCACAATGTATCACCTAATTCATCAAACCTAAATAATATTCCTTGATTTGAATTTACTGTTCCTCCTGCCTTACCTCCGAACAATGCATACCCTCCTGATGAGACTTTAAGCCAAGAACCTTGCACACCTGGAAAATAAGAAAAGGACGTGTCTCCATAAAGTTTTTTATCTAAAACACTACCATTAAAATCACATAAAAGAACTTGAATACTTTGCCTACCTGTTATCGAAGAGATAAATCCGCCTGTAGTAAAATATCCAGTTGTATTTTCTATAATATTAAAACCAGCTCCTCCCCATCCATTAATTACAGGAAAACGTTTATTGAAATATTGACCAAAAACAATAGTAGGTAATAATACAATAAATAGAATAAGTATTTGTCTTCTTATATTCATTATTAAAAATGATGAGTTATTCAATTCTTAACAGCTTACCATTTTTAACCAACTCATCACTATAGTATATCTGATAAAGGTAGAAACCTTTTGGTAAGTCATACGGAGTTTTAACAATATTGTTTCCTATCAATAGATTCTGAGAGATAATTTTTACTCCATTCAAATTAAATATTTCAAGCCTACCAATTTTACTTGCATAAACATCAAAAAACCCATTAAAAGGATTTGGAGCAATAATTGGCTCTAGGAAGGCTAAATTTTCTATAATAGCTGTTACGAAATCACAATTTTCAGGTATAGTCTTATAACTAATCATACTATCAGAATAACATCTGAAATTACCTGGGAACCCTCCCAAGCATTGTGTTGTAGAATAACCAAACATTCCATTTAAACTACCTATTCGTTCAATGACCTGCCCTAAATTCCAAGAATAATATAAACTTGTATCAAGAGAAAGAATAGGGGAAGTATAAAGCGATTTTAGCATTTGACCACTTATATTTAAAACTTTTATAGAATCTATAATAACCTTTGAGAATTCAGAGGTATCTGGAACATCTCCGCAAGTAAAATCGTAAGAAATCCAATTGTAAGGAACACTAAAAGTCATTGTATCCCCTGAATTTAAAGTAAAATCATAAAGTAACTTAAATTGACCACCTTCATAAAAATAAACCCTATTACCAAGCTCATAGATAATTATATTCCCATTTGGAACGTGACTTCCCAAATCTCTATTTTCCATAATTTTAGAAGGAGTTCCCAATACAATAGTATCTCTAACAATTTTAGCTGTAAAATAGCCACAATTGCTTATCCATGGTGGAGAACTACAATATTTCTGGTAATGCCACTCAGCGTTCAGTTGTCCAAAATTTTGTCCAAAAGTATTAGTGATTGAAAATATAACAATCGTAATTATTGTCCAGTATGAAGTCGTAATTTTCAAAATTTCTATTTTGATAAAATCATTTTTTTAACTAAATGCTTTATCTTATTAGTTTCTATACTGTAAAAATAAACTCCATTTTTTAAATTACTTCCATTAAAATTAATTTTATTTTTTCCTGGTAACAACTCTACTTTTAAAACATTTGAACCTATAATATTTCTAATAATTAAATATGTTTTTTCTTGGGTAAAAGGAATCATAGCTTCAATAGTTGTATATTTGCTAAAAGGATTTGGATAGTTTTTTAGTTCAAAATCGTTAATTAATGTAACTTCCTCTTGAATTGTATTGTTTTCTTCTTCTATTATTCTAAGACTATTCGGAAGTACGGGATAAACAAAAACTTCATTAACAGGTATTTGAAATACTCTTTCCAGTATGTTACATGCATTTGTACATCCAGCAAGTTCTTTATTATTAGCCACATCTTTAATAGAGGCATTTAATAAGGGATCTGTTTGAATACTCATTAATTTATTTGGCATTCCATCTATAGTTATTAATGCTCTTTGCATGTTACAGAATTCTAATTCAGTTCCTTTTGCTTCCAATGACTCAATTTTCTGAATAGCAAGCCCAAAATCTCTTTTTCTACATGCTGCTTGAATAGCTTTTGTCTCTGCAAAACCTGAATTTTGATTATCTAAAATTGAAATGATTTCTGAGAATCTACTAAGCTTCGTTTCATTATGCAATTCTATTCTAATCAATTCATTATTTAACAATTGATTTTCTGCTTTAAGATCAGAAATTTGTGCTTCTATGGTTTGAGTTTGGTTTGGTAAATTTGACAAGCCTATACTCAATGCTAAATTTTGCTTGTCAATTATTTTGTCAAGATCCTTATGGGACAAAACATCTGTTGATAGAAGATTAATTATCTCCTGATGGATAGGAATGTTTTTAAGAAGTATTTTCTCAAGTTCACTGCTCAAAATTGGAGTGTCGCGTTTAATTAATGTATATAATACTTCATCATTTAAAGGAGAAGCAAAGATTAAAGATTTTCTAATTGTCTTATCATCATAGTTTGATTTAGCCATTGTAATTAATACATTATTAGAGACTGGATCCGAATCTTTTAGCAATTTTTGGATATCTATATCCGATAAACTTTTTTGCTTTATCATGGATACTAAGCCCGTAGAATTTCCATTATCAAGCATAATTTCCAAATCACCAATAGCAATATTATTGTCAAGTATTGCTTGTTTTGTAGAGCTTGATGATCCACCACCACCTCCTCCCCCAGTAAGAGTACTACAAGAATTTATAGTAAAAGCCTGATTTGAATTCATTGGGAAAACAAAACCACTTGTAACACAATTACCATCTGGGACATACTGCACCGGAGAACTGTGATACCAATAATCATAGGAATTCGTGGAAGGGCCAGAGGCTGCTAAATTAAACAATTGACCCCAAAGTGCTATGCAACTAGTTGTAAATGTGTTTCCTGCAGGGCTACTATTAGTTAAGCTTGATCCTTGTTGAATAGATATTCCAGGAGCAACAGTTGTTAATAATGACCATTTTGTGTTATTATATGAGTTACATTTTACTTTTAAACCTTTGGATCCATCAAATTGTTTCCCATTAGTTCCATTTGCAAATGATCCAAATTCTAATCCATTAAAAATATTTAAGTTAAACATGTTAGTCGCAAAGGCATTATGGCCAGCAGTGTTCTCAATGTAAAGCCCAATTGTCGGATCAATCCCATTAAATACATTATTTTTAATTGAGTACCCAGTCGTTTCTAACATATATAATCCATATGGCTGTGGATTTAGATTAGGGGTTATGTTAAACACATTATCTTCAATTTTGGAATAATCAATTCCCTTAATAAATATTCCTCTTGCAACATTATTAAATTCATTATTTCTGATATCCAAAGCCATTATTGAATTTGAAGCAGAAGCATTAATCCCCCTATTCAAATCTCGAAATTCTGCTCCTAGTACCTTGTACTCCGAATCAAATGAATTTATGGCAGTTCCCCTATCATTTGGATCTGAAAAATCAACTGTATTAGATCGAAAAAGATTATTACCTAAAAAATTAACCCCGTTGATATTATCTAAATGAATAAACTCCATTTCTTGAAAAGAAGAGGTTGGGGAATAGGTATAAGTTGATCCACCATCATATATGAAATTACAGTTTAGATAAAAAGAAGAACTATTCCCTATATAATTTCTTGCGAAAATTGTTAAATTATTATTTCTAAATGTGCTGTTTGACGCTTGAATGACTCCACCAAATGTGGGTAAAAATGTTGCATTTTGCAAAGGAGTGCGTTCGCACTGAATCGCAATATTTGCATTAGCAATTTCAGAGTTATTTCTAATAATTACTAATCCTTGTGCTCCCGAAAGTCCTGTTGTTTGAGGTTGATTCGGATCACCCCATACTTCAATTCCATCAAATGGAGTTTGAGTTAATAGACCTCCCCCTAAATACGAATTATCTATTATAAGAACTCCCCCTTCTTTTACAGTTATTCTAGATCTCATATAATCTATATCAAATTCGGTAACAATATCTGGACTAAAGAAAACGTTGGCACAATTAATAGTTAAAACACCCCCTCTTTCTACAATAACTTCTCCTATCAAATCAACTATACCCGTCCATGTAACATTTCCTGTTATGGGAGGGCTGTTGAATATTGTAATAACATTTGCTGGATTAAAGTCAACATTGACTGACATTGTTCGAGTATTCCCAGCGGCATCAGTTGCCGTAACGGAATATGTCCCAGGTGATAATCCTATTGCTGTTTGAGTAGTTTGGCTATTAGGGTCATCCCATAAAAAGGTAAGTGGAGGAACCACCACCACAACCTAAAAATACATTAGCAGTTGCCGTTCCATCTCCATCAGGCCCAACACAATTTGCATCAGTAGAACTCATTGTAAGTTGAATGTTCGAACCCTGAGCCATTTGCGAAGCTAAAATTACTGCATCGAAAGCATCTACTCTACCTGCTCCCAACTGTCCAATATAACCAGCATTTTCAGCTATTAAATAAATGTTATTAGCTGATGTTTTTAATATCGTTTCAACCTCATCTGGATCTAAACAAGGATTGATTGATAAAATTAATCCAGCAATTCCCGCAACGAAGGGAGATGCAAATGATGTTCCCCAAACCTCGGCATACTGATTCCCATCTGCGGTAGATAATACCTGATAACCAGGGGCTACCAAATCAACCTCACTATTATGTGTGTGGGTTGTACTAAGATCTCCTATTAATTGCTCATGACAATCTTTCCAATTTACTTTACCAAATACTGGATCAACAAAACCAATATTGTTTCTGCTTCCAACAGACGAAACAGAAATGACATGATCATAAGAAGCTGGATAATATAAGTCATTCGGGCCACATCCTACAATTTGATTTGAAGTAGAGAGACCATTACCAGCCCCCGCAACCACAACCGTTCCATTGTTATACATTTCATCCATTACTAACTGATCTACTTGAGAATACGTACAACCTGTAACAAAACTTGCATTAATGACTTTTGCACCATTTTGTGATAATTCTAACATATTATTGATGTTCAACCCAGCATCTAATAATAGTTTACAACTATATCCATTTCCAGTTATTCCAATATTATTATTAGTTGCTGCTGCTGCACAGCCAGCTACTTTTGTCCCATGTAAATTGCCTGTTGGAATGACTGGACCAAAATAAGTAACAATTTGAGAAGATAAATCTACATGATTTAAATCAAAACCATTATCGGTTATCCCAATCAATATATTCGGATCTCCTGTTGTAATATCCCAAGCTAATTCTAATCGCATAAGTTCTTTCGCAAAATCTTTAATCATAGCACCACCTGTTATTCCAAAATCGTTCGGTGTATTTGTAATTAAAGCTGTGGGAATTTCTTCAACTATTGGGTATACATTGCTAAAATCGTTAATTAAATTAGTCATCAACTGTATATCATCAGTCTCTATTTCATATATAGTTTGTAATAATGGTGTTGTTGAAGTTGGAAACTCTTTTTCAAATTTGTAAACATTAAAAGAAGAAAAAAGTAATTCGATTTGCAAATCACTAAACTCTAATATGTATTCACCACTATTTGTTATATTTATATTAGTAGGAGTACCTTTTTGTTGAGGAATGCTAATCCTAAAATTTCTGTGTTGTGGTAATTGAGATTGAGAAAAACAAAGGTTTATAGATAGTAATATAATAATGGAAATTAATAACTTTTTCATAGTTTAATAATTTTAGAGAAATGAAGGATAGATTTTTTCGACCCAATTCTTAAGAAATAAACTCCTTTTTTTAAGTTAGATAAATCAATTAACTTGTTCTTACCTAAGAAAGAGCGTTTAATAATTTTTCCAGAAATATCACTAATGGTAATTTGAGTGGGGTTTTCTATAATTCCCGAAGAATGGATTTGAACAACTCCTTTAGTAGGATTAGGAAAAACACTAAATGAATTGTTAAAGCTATTTATAGAAACGCCTGTGGTTAATCCACAGTCTATATCAGCTCCTCTACAATACCCCCTTAAAACAGTAGCTGTAACAAAATTTTCATCCTCCAATAAACCATCCCAACTCCCAATTCCTTCGTAATAATCTGTTGCCCCAACCAGACAACCAACTCGATAAAGTTTGGTATTATATCCAAAATAAGTTGTTGAAGGAAATATCAAATTTACCTCTGGACATGGATGTCCTGTTAGTTGCGTACAATTATTAACCGTATCGCCAACATTTAAATTAAAATCATAGAGTAATTCTTCTTGATTAATAGCGCAATTAAAGTTAAAAGGGTTGTTTTGGAGCGTAATGGAATAAACCTTCTTATTGGCTGTATCTTCTCTTAATAATGCAAATAAAGAATAAGAGGACATTGGCTGGTATGGAGGTAAATAATTACTATTGACCGACTCTATATCTCTTTTATACACTTTTTTATACAAGGTAGAACTAACTGTAGTGTCACCAATAGAGTAATATTCAAAAATACTCCCATACGTACCAGGCCCAAATATTTGGTTATCCACCGCTACAAACCAGTGAACACTATCTCTTACTAAAGGATAATACGTTTGGGATTTTGCCTGAAAAGCATTAAAAGTTAAAAAAAGTAATAAAATATAGCTTATTCTTTTCATTAAAAATGATATTTATTGAATAATGTTAATTACAGTATAAAATGTGGGGATGTTAAATATAGCAATTATTTATTTGATATACAACACATTGAAAGAATGAAAATAAATTAAGGATGCACTAATTTCCGTGTTCTCTTCCTTTTATTTTAGCTCCTCTATAGTTTTTATCTAAAGCTATGTTTTCTTCTTGTAATTTTTTAGAAGGCCCTTTCTCAAGTAGTTCATCTAAATTAGGCTGCCCTGCATTTACCCATGCAGTATACCAATAACTTCCTACTTTAATAATCGATCTTGTCAATCTTCGTTCTACCATCCCGTTTAACATGTTATGGTATTCGGTAGAGTATTCTTCTGAATAAGTTTTTATTAAAACTGAACCCCTATTCTCATGTGAGTATTTCTGGTCTGAAGGAAACTCGCTATTTAATTTTCTTTCTAAATCTAAAACAGAATCTTTAGCAGCAAAACTTCCTTTAACCGTTGCCCATTCATCTTCTAAAATATTATCTACATATTCTGCTCGCCCTACGAAATAGTCATAGTCTTTCGATTTTAATTCAGGTAACCTAGATTCCCAGAATCCATGTATTCCTCTTTGCCCTGTTAATTGCCCATTGTAGTTCTCTGTAGTGTGCAATGGAACGTGAGAGTCTCCGATGTAATGTCCTAAGTCTGCTGAAAGGTGTAAAATTTTATCTACATCTTTAGCCTCAAACGCTTTTGTTAAACGAATTACCATAACATTTACATGCCATGGTACGATCCCATAAGCCTGTAAGGTATCTTCTGTAAATTTATCTACTGCATCATACCATTTCTTTGGAACAACCTCAAAAGGGTCTTCTCCTGTATGTACGTAATGATCAATATCGATATAATGTCTTGGTGCTTCTCCTTCTACGGCATACCTTCTTTTATCTGGGTCAACAGCATGTTCAGTGATATACTCAATGTTCTTCTTGTAGAACTTAATCATTTCAGGTGGCAAGGTAAAAACAGCCATCCTGTTAATCTTCTTATGTCCGAAAAAACCCCAAGAATAGGTGGTCTCTTGAAAAAAAGAAATAAGAAAACAAATGAATACTAAACTTAGAATATATTTAGATAAGAATTTCAAATTATTTATTGCTACTTACAATTACATCTCCTTCTAATACAGGAACAATATTAGATTGGTCTAAAGTTAAGCAATAAATAATATCCTCTTCCATATTTAATCGGCTTAATCTTTTTCGATGAGAGGATTCGCCAAGAAAATTATATAAATCTCCTTCTGCTGCATTAAACATATTAACTGCTGCAATACTGGAATCAGATAAATTGGTAAACCTTAAGTTCTGAGAAATTTTTTGAACTACAGCACCCGCAAACAAAGTATCTTCCAAGTTGAATCGATCCTTCCATCCCGCACAAAGAAGTAAAACGTCTTTATCTTCTCTTTCAATGTAATCACACACAGCAGTTAGGTTCGTAAATGCGCCAATAATGACTTTATGGGCTGGCTTGGCCATATCAACAGCTTTAGTCCCATTAGTAGTTGTTAGCACTAGTGTTTGATCTTTAAACTGACCGTCTTTGAATCCAAGAGGGGAATTCCCAAAATCAAATCCTTCAACAATTTCAGCATTTCTTTCTGCTCCAACCAAAAACCCTTTCTGTTTGTAGGCTATTGCTTCTTCTAATGTAGCTACAGGAATCAAACTATCAATACCGCTTTCAAAGGCAGCACATATAGCCGATGTTGCTCTAAACACATCAATTACAACAACTATGCAATCTGTATTCTCAAAATAAACTGGAAAAAGTGCTGGGGAAGGAACTACCTCAACCTTTCTTGTATTTCCTGAAGAGATCTCGCTCATATTTATCCTTTATAAAATGGCATTTTCACCACTTTAGCTTTAATTTGCTTATTCCTGATAACGATATAAATTTCTGTATCTACTTTAGCATTTTCGGTTGTTACATAACCCATTCCGATTGCTTTTCCTAATGAAGGAGCCATCGTTCCTGAAGTAACTATTCCAATGATATTTCCAGCTGAATCAGCTATTTCATAATCATGCCGGGGAATACCTCTATCGATTAATTCAAAACCAACTAACTTTTTTGTAACGCCCTCTTCTTTTTGCTTTTTCAACTCATCTGAATTCACAAAATCTTTTGTGAACTTAGTAATCCACCCTAAACCTGCTTCAAGCGGTGATGTTGTATCGTTAATATCATTACCATATAAACAGAATCCCATTTCTAATCTTAACGTATCTCTACAAGCCAATCCAGCCATTTTCATATCAACAACTTTACCTGCTTCCTGGATAGCATTCCAAATCGTTTCTGCATCTTTATTTTCAAAATAAACTTCAAATCCTCCTGCTCCAGTATAACCAGTTGATGAAATAATTACATTATCAACTCCAGCAAAAACTCCTTTCTGAACAGTATAATAAACCATATCCAAATCCATATTGGTTAACGGCTGTATCATTTTTTGAGCATTAGGTCCTTGAACCGCTAATAAAGAAATATTAGCTGAATGATTTTCTATTGTAACACCATTGGTATTGTGTTTAGTAACCCACTCCCAATCTTTATCCAAATTAGCTCCATTTACCACTAACATGTACTCGTTCTCTCCTAACATGTATACTAATAAATCATCTACAATCCCTCCTTCATTATTAGGGAAACAAGAGTATTGAACTTTACCAATGGATAGCTTAGAGGCATCATTTGAAGTAATTCTTTGAATTAATTCCAATGCTCCTTCTCCTTTTAACATAAATTCACCCATATGAGAAACATCAAAAACACCAACATTGTTTCTAACATTTAAATGCTCATCGGTTAAACCGGTATACTGTAAAGGCATATTAAAACCTGCAAAAGGTACCATTTTCGCACCTAAATCAATGTGCTTTTGTTTCAATGCGATGTCTTTTATATCTAATACTTCCATGTTGTAAATTTTAGTGGAACAAATGTAAATATAAATCCCTATAAACTTAAAAGAAGTAAGCAATAATCGTTTTGAGGTAAAGCAAAAATTTTAGCCCAGAGGAAAGGGCATTTGCTTTTTTTAGTCCAGTTCTTCATAAATAGAGTTGTTGCTCTTAAACTCTGGCACCAATTCTTTCATTTGCTGCACAATCATCTTATTGTTTTGCTCTTCAAAACAAGCAATTAAAGCCTCTATTTTCGCATCTATGGTATCAAAATCATACTCTCGAACTTTTGCTATCATGATTTGAGTATGGTGCGTTGGCAACGAATTTTCTTCATTCGTCAGTAGCTCTTCATAAAGTTTCTCTCCAGGTCTTAATCCCGAAAACACGATCTTAATGTCCTTATCGAGAGTTAAACCAGATAATTTAATCATCTTTTTGGCTAAGTCTAAAATTTTAACCGATTCACCCATATCAAAAACAAAGACTTCTCCTCCATTACCTGATGTTCCTGCTTCCAAAACCAATTGACAGGCTTCTGGTATTGTCATAAAAAAACGAGTGATCTCTGGATCTGTTATCGTAACGGGGCCTCCATTTTCAATTTGTTGCCGGAAACGAGGAATAACAGAACCATTGGATCCCAATACATTTCCAAATCGAGTGGTAATGAATTTCGTTTTTGAATTTTTCCCTAATGATTGGGTATAAATTTCTGCTATTCGCTTACTTGCTCCCATAACGTTTGTTGGGTTCACTGCCTTGTCTGTAGAAACCATAACAAACTTCTCTACATTGTATTTAACCGCCAAGTTAGCACAGTTCTTTGTTCCTAATACATTTGTTAAAATTGATTCTGATGGGTTATTCTCCATCATGGGAACATGTTTGTAAGCCGCTGCATGAAATACAATCTCAGGCGAGAATGATTTAAACAGATTTTCTAACCTTCGGCTATTCCTAATGTCCCCTATCACTATCTCATAGGCTAAGTTATCATAACTGTCTTTTAACTCCATCTCCATATCATATAAAGGAGACTCTGCCTGATCTAATAAAACAATCTTTTTAGGATTAAACTGAATCACCTGACGCACAATTTCACTACCTATACTTCCCGCTGCTCCTGTCACTAATATTGTTTTATTTGAAAGCTGTTTCTTAATGTTCTCAATATTTAGGCTTATTGAATCCCGCTCCAACAATTCTTCTATTTGAATTTTTTTGATCTGCTTAAAGCTCAATTCTCCATTAATCCAATTGGAAACGGGTGGAACATTTAACACTTTTGTATCATAATTAAGACAACTGTTCACTAAACTCTTCTTTCTATCTGGAGAAATATTCTGAACAGAAATAATTAAATGAGCGACATCCTTTTTACTTAATAAATCATCCAATTTTTTATTATCTACAATTGGCACACCTTCCAAGGTTTTTCCTGCCTTCTTATTATCATCATCAATAAATGCCAATACCTTGTATTTTAACCCTGCATCTCTATCCAACGTCCTTTTTGTTATAATTCCTGATTCACCTGCACCAAATATGATAACATTACTTTTTTCTCTGTACGGATTTATAATCTCTGTGTACATGGCCTTGAACAATACCCTTAATGTTATCATTAAGAACAATGCAGACATATAATCAATAACAATAACCGAGAAAGGAATAGGGAACGTTTCGTTTACACCATAGTAAAAAATTAGATTCACCACAACATACATTAGACTACCAAGAGTAATTGCGGCAAATATTCGCTGAGAATCTTTAGAACTGGTATGCTTAACAATTCCTTTATATGTTTTTGAGAAGTAAAAACTAATTGCTCTAATTCCTAAGACGATGCCAAATACTAACGGGAAGTCTTCTAATGCTATATCTGGAATAGAAAAATTAAACCTTAAGAGATATGCTATAATAAGTGAAACAAAACACGTTACAACATCTATAAAAAAGATAATCCATCTTGGAATATTATTTTGAAATAGTAGATGAATTAATTTCATATAAACTGTTTATGATTCAAATTTATTCGTTTGAAAACGAAGAACAAAGTAAAGTATTAAAAAAAGCATAAAATACTAACCCCGCTTGTTTTTCAAACATTGATTCAAACATAAGGTTTATTATTAACAGCACTATAAATCCCGTTAAAATATAATTCTTCTGTTTTATGGATAGCATAAGTGGATACAGCAGCATAAACAATAGCACTACTAACCCTCCTATTCCTATATAGATTGAAGTAGTTAAAAACTGGTTATGAGAATTTAACTCATACTTAAGTTCTGTAGTCATTTGCTTTTCTTTATACTTTTCCAATAATATTTCTTTGGCGTCACCTGTACCATTGCCCACCAAAAAATGTTCTAAAAAAAGTTCATAAGATGCTTTCCATATAAATACTCTTGCCGTATTGGTATCACTACCTGTTGTTGTTGCTTCATCGTTTTGACTTTTACCGGTAATCGCTTCAACTATTTTATCTATTTGAGGCAATCGTTGAGAAAAATTTGGGGTGAAATAAACGTTAAGTACTAAAAAAACAATTAACACGGGAAATGTGATATAGAGTATCTGAGCAACTTTTTTCAGTTTTATTAATAGTGTAAAAATGTACACAAACAAAAGAAAAAGACTTATCCACCCAGCTTTTGAGCTTAATAAGAAGATGAAAATGAAAAATAATCCTATCAGCAAAACGATTTTCCAATTCATCGTTATTAACTTCTTTTTTAATCCGACAACAATGATCAATAAAGAGAGTACACAAAACATTGCTGAATAACTTGGATGGAAAAACAAGGATAAATAGCTATAGTAAAAATAGTTGCTTCCTAAATCATACATCACCCCATATAAGTCCGTATAAACAGGCTTGTAAAAAGCATAACAAGCATAGGACAAACAGATAATTGCATAGGTTGCACATCCATAAACAAAGTATTTTAGGTATTCCTGTAATTTCTCTTTTGTAGTAATAATATATGCTGAGTACACCAGTGGCAATAACAATAATGATAGCTTAGTTTCCAATACTTTTAGGCCAAAATTTAAATCGGTAGTATAAAGCATCCCTATTATATAGAGTAAATACAATATAACAGACGCTAATAAAGCATAGTTGGCCGTTAGATTCTTAAAGCTTCGTTTTATATTCGAAGGGTTAATGACCCAATTGATTACAATTAACCCAATAAATAGGGGTAAAATTTTTGGGTGAATAGGTGTGAAAAATGCCAGTAAACTAGTTAGGTAAAAATTGATCTTCCGATTTAGTTCTATGCTAATCACTTTATAATCTATAACATTTATTTACTGTATTCCTTTAATAAGGACTGGTCATAATAGTCTTTAAACGCTACACCCGATTGGAACAATTTTTCGTCTACTTTTCTGGTATCTCCTACAATCTTTGCCGGATTACCAACAATGATTGAGTAATCAGGAAATTCCCCTTTAACGATACTTCCTGCACCAATAACACACCCTTTCCCAATAGACGTTCCAGGCAAAATAACGGATGAAGTTCCCACAAAAGTATATTCACCAATTTTTACTGGTTCGAGAATATAACCAATACGTTTTTCAGCTGGAATTTCAATGAAATTTTCTCCCAATAAGCGAATAGAATTTTGACTACTATGTGAATAAACGCAAGAGTGTGACGCTATGTTAACTCCTTTTTCAATGGTTACCCCACCAATTCCATCAACCAAACAATGATAGCCTATCCAAACATTGTCTTTAATGTCAATCTTATTCTTATAAATCAACTTAACATCGGATGCAATTCTTGTTTTCTTATAAAATTTACCATCAACCCTATTGGAAAAGCCGTATACCATAAAATTTTTATAGAATACCGCGACAACTCTTAACATGAGCGATATAAATATACCGAAGGGTGAAAGGTATAATCTTCTAAGCATTGTGAAACATTTTAACCGTAAATATAGTCATAATAACGTTTAGCGTTTTCTGGAGTATAGTTAAAAGATGCTTTTCTAGCGTTTTCTTTATAACGTTTTAGTTTATCATTATCCTCTAAAAGTTCTTCTATAAACTTAGCTACCTCTTCTATTTTGGGTTCTTCAAATACAGTTCCACATTGATGATTTTCAATTAACAATCCTAATTCTGATGCTTGCGATGCCAGTGCCAATATAACCGATCCAGCAGCCAATGTATAATAGGTCTTACTCGGAACTGAAATCGTTTCTGCTCCTTGACTCAACGTAACAACTCCAATATCAGCACAACTCAATGAATACGGAAGCACTTCTTTATCTTGATATGGAAGTATTAGTACATTATTTAACGCCTTTTCTTTTATATACTGTTCGATTTTTGCTTTTTTCGCTCCATCACCAATAATTACAAAATGAATTTTAGGATTTTCCTTTAGATGCTCAGCTGTATGTACAATTGATTCAATATCATGTGTTAGTCCTAAGTTACCTGAATACATCACCACTAACTTATCAGTAAGTTGATGCTTTTGAGCAAATGTGTTCTCTGATTTTTTCATGGGTTTTACAAAATCAGCGTTTACCCAGTTTGGAATAATTATCGGCTTCTTCTCAGTATAAGCTAAAATTGCACTGGATAAATGTTCTCCTAAAGTAAAGACATTACTTGCGTTGGAAAAACACCTTTTATTCATTTTCTTCCATCGCTTTATGATCCAGGAGGTTTCTTTTAAAACACCGAAATTCACCATCACATCAGGATATAAATCCCATATGATAAGGTGATACTTTTGTTTTCTTAATCGATAAAAAAAAGAGCCGACAAACACTATAAATGGAGGAGTTGTGATGATAATCAATTCTTTCTCTTTGCTTCGGAAAAGCACATAGAAATAGCACAAAAAGGTAAAAATTGACCAGGTAAACATTCTTTTAAACCCTGTGGTGTTATCATATTTATTAAATCGCTTCACTTTTATAGAAGGGTCTAAAGGTTCATAATTACTTTCAATCACTCCTGTAACCAATTCAATTTCAGCCCCTTCAGAAACGAATCGATTTAGTATGTCAATGGATAACTGACGGGTAACTTGGACAATAAAAATGTATTTTTTCTTGCTCTTTTCCATTAATTAGAGCCATATTTAGAAGTTAGCTTACTTACATTAAATACATTAAATCGGTAATATTTTTTGTAAAGGTATTTCAACTTGTTTCTTAGTCCTCCAGTTTTAATCAATGTAAATTTTTGTAATGGAACATTGAAATCTGTATTTATTGATTTCACTTGTTTTTCTATTTCTTGTAATAAAGTAATATAAGGCGCGTAAAGATTTTTAACTACTGGCATTGTAGGATGTCTCCATCCTAAATCAACTAAATCGTTTTGATAAAATCGTACGTGGTGAAAATGATAAAATATTGCCTCAAAGATTGTATTTGTTGGCTGATCTAAAAACGTAATTACATTTCCTTTTTTACTTTGTAATGGCCATTGTTCTACATTCCATGATGCCAATCCTCCTCCTAAGTGCTCTAAAACATGAACCCCTTTAAACCTTGTAGTCCAATCATCTAAATAACGTTGATCTCCAAACTTACCATCCTCATACCTATCATAACACCACTCGATACATCTTTCTCTCCACCACTTTAATGCTGTCAGTCCATCTTCGTTATTAAAGAAAGTAAT
>JAJCYO010000152.1 GCA_029262875.1 Flavobacteriales bacterium | reverse complement strand
CCATATGGTATTCCCTTCTTCGGCAAGAGAAGAAACAGACAATCCGTGAGTGTAATTAGTCCATTCTGGATTTTGCCCTTTTATATTTAATAACGGGCTTAGTAATAAACAAGCTATAAAAAGGTGTTGAAGGAAAAAAGTTTTCATTGGATATTTTTTTGAACTAACGAAAGAACCCAAAAGTTATTGTCGCTATTGCTACCTTTCTCACAATTTTAAATATTCATATAGAATGTGGCTAAAGCTTGGAAAAGCTATTTTGGCTAAAAATTAGGTAGGGTTGAACGTTGGTTCTAAACAACAATTTAAGGCGGGGTACACCAGTTAAAATCTAGAACGTCCTTTATCAACTCTACATTCATACCGTTCTTCAGATACCTTAATTTCTTTTAAAAAGTTAGCCCATACTTCATTCCAAAATTTATCAATTGACCCTAAGTCTGGTGTAAGCCATTTCGTTGGTAACGTTTGTAAATAAACATCAAAGTATTGTTCCACTTTCTCTTTTCCATTTTTAAAGGGTTTAATCCCTATTCTTTTTTCTGCCGCAGGAATAAATTTATCTAAAATCTTATTTAACAGCTTCTTGTTTTTGGTTGTCAAAGCTTCATAGCTCTCTTTGTCACTAAGCGTATTAACATAGATTGATTGGCATAATGAGATAACATCATTTTCTTCACTTTTTTCAGTTGTTGACTCGCTTTTATATATAGTAGTAGAATCTTTAGTATTAATTTTTAATTCCTCTTTATTATCTTCTTTAATATGTTCTACTTTTAGTTTTTTTAGATTCGACTTTTTGTCGATTCTCTTTTTACTTTTTGTTTCTTCTGTTCTACCTATCAAATATTTCTCCTCTAACATTATGGTATATCTTCGTCCATCATAGTGAAAATATGAAAATAAATTCAAGTGATTAAAGAATTCAAAAGAACGACTAATCGTCACTTTGCTTACATTACAGTATTCTGCATAATGATCTAAACTTGCTGTACATCCTTTTTCGTTATCATAACTATTAATCATAGATAATACCATCATTTCACTTGGAGAAAACCTGTATGGAGAATCTAAAATTTCTTTAGGTATAGCTAAAAACTTTGGGTAGTTAGCTTTTTTTGCAGTTTTGAAATGAAGTTTTGCTTTAATTATTCGGTCTCTGTATTTTTTTGAATTTTTATTTAAACGTGGCATATTTAGAAAGTTTTTTGATAGTTATTATTTAAAAAAAGTTCGATATCCGACATTTGGTACAAAAGTTTCTTCCCGAATTTAAAAAAAGCAAGTTCGCCAGAATCTCTATAATTTTGTAGAGACCTAATTGAACAGCCCAAAAGATTAGCTACTTGTCGATTTGTTAAGTATTCATTTTCTTTTTTAGAATTTGTTTTAGTTTGGGCTACTTTTATTTCTTCAATATTTTTAATGATTTCTTGAAAGGCTTCTGACTCTATCGTTATAACATTCATAAGATTTAGTTTTGGTTATTAATAGTCCAAAGTTAGAGCAGTAAGGCAAGTAAAGTCTTTTATGAAGTAATAGGATGAAAATTCCAGTATTATGAAAGTTATTCCAGTACTATGGAAATTATTTAGGTATTACAAGAAATATTCTTTGTCGGTATATTTGTGCATATTATCGCTAATAGAACTGGTTAGGGTAGAATCAAAGTTGGTAAAGTGTTCTTTGAGCATTCTTGCGTACACCTTTTTTTTATTCTTCGTTTGATTTTTTTCCAGTTTATCAAAAAACCCATAAAACAATCCGTACATTTTTTGTTTGCCATTCTCTGATTTACTAATGTTTAACGCAAATCTTTGATTAGTAACTCGACCTTCAACATTAACAAAAGCATTTCTAAGAAATTGTTCAGTAGTTTTCTTATTAAGATAAGGTTCATTTTGAATGTTATTATTCTCGTAAAGCTGTGAGAAGTATCTAATAATTTTTTCTTCATTCACGGAGCTTTCTATTTCAATGTATGGACGTTCTAATTTTTCTTTTAAATATTCAATGAAGTTGTATAGTTTTGAAGGTGTAGAACTGTTATTTAGTTCTCTTAATATTTTGGCTGAATTTTCAAGCGAATTGATTTTATTTATAAGAACCTTTTGCAATGAAAAATTCTTTTTTTCAGACTCTTTTGCTAATTCTTTGTCAATATATTTAATGAAATCATCTTTGGTCCTATATTGCTTATAATTAATTGGCATAACTTAAATATCTTTAAAAATCCTATTAGTTTCTTTGTCCAATTTTTCATCATCCCAATCCGCTAAATATCTTTCAGTTATTTGCAAACTGGAATGACGAAGTGCTTTTGAGATATCATAGATGTTCATATCTCCTTTTCTTGCTATATCAGCAAATGAATGTCGGCTAACGTGAAAACTAATTGGCTTATTTATCTTTGCAAGTGTTCCAAGTTTCTTTAGGTCCTTATTAATTCTTGCATTGTTTGAAGAGATTTGCTTGAAGAGTATTACTTTGTCAGAGTAATCATACTTCGGAGATAAAATGGGGAATATAAAATCTTTATTTCCACCTTTTTTAGTTCTATATAGATCTAAAATTTTCATAGCTTGTGGTAATAATTTTGAACGCATATAAGAATCTGTCTTATCCATTTGGTAGATTAAACTATCTCCTTCAATATTATCCCAAATTAATTGCACAAAATCACCAAATCTAATTCCTGCACAATAAAATGAGAACATAAAATAATTCCTACAATGATAAAGTGTTGAATCCTTTTTTAACTCCAATTTATTTAATTGAGCTATTTCAGATTTATTCAACCTTATTTTATTTGTCTTTTCCAATTTCAATTTGAATGTATAAAAAGGATATTGTTCTCTTGAAACTAAATCTTCTTCAATTGCATCATTAAAAATTGCTCTAATCATTTTAAGGTGGGTATGTACAGTATTTATCTTATTAGGAATAGCAAGTCTATAAATTTCATACTTTTTTAAGAATGAAACAGTAATATCATTAAAAGCCAAATCTTTCCCTTTTAAGTAATCTTCTAACCCATTGATTACTCTTTTGTAATTTTCATAACTACGTATTTTACCCGATTTCAACAAAGCATCCTTTTTTCCTTCTGCAAATTTTAAAAAACTCACAGGAGATTTGCCTTTGATTCTTTCTTTTAGATTTACATCTGAAATAGGTTTACCGTCAGTTTCAAGCTCTAATGCTAAGGCTTCTGCCTCTTTCAATCTAACTGCTATCAAATTGTTAATACGAGAACTATTAGGATGTTTTGGTTTTATCTTTTTCTCAGACTCATTCCAATCTTTATCTTGAATGTAAATTCCTAAAGAAACAAATCGAGTTTTTCTGCCAGCTATTATTCTAATGTAAATAGGATATTCTCCATTTGTTTTTTGTTTATTACGTTTAAGAAGTACTTTAACCGATGGCATTTTATGATAAATATTTTTATATTGGTACAATAAAGGTACAACATATATTGCATTATTTAGCGTTATCCTGCATTAAATTATTACACAAATCTTCCATAGTATCTGTTTTTAATAGTGTTACAATGTTTTTCGATTATTACAAAAGAATATGTTTGATTCCCCTACGGGCTGCAAGGCAACTATTTAATCCACTGCAAACCAAAGTATTGCAGTGGATTTTTGTTTATTGGATACAATAATGGATACAGTTTTTGAAATAATGCTAATAAAATTTCAATTATTTTAATAAATGCTTGTTTGTATGTTAAGGAACAATAATTAGATTCCTTATTATCACATACCACAACAAATGTTGTTTTTGGAGTGTTGAGTCATTTAATTTAAAGATTCTATTTCTTTTTTAATTTCCTCTACTCGTTTTCTAAAATTGGTCATTACAGTCGGATTAGATAAGTAAGTTGTTTTTATCTCTTGAGCATATTCTTCAAGTGATTCAATCTTTATTGAAATAAGCTTAATATTAACAGAATCATTATTATCTACATTTTTTAATTTCATTGCGAGACTATTTTTCAGCTTGCTAATCAACGTTTCAAGTTCTACAGAATTACTTTTCATTTAAATTGGTATATAGCGTTACAATTTTTTTTAAACATAAGGACCAACATAAAATCAGCCCTTATGCCAACTAAGATATGAGAATCACACCATAGTTTTGGTAATTAACTCTATGGGAAATTACCTATCTATAATAATATTAAAAAAGCCACTATTGATAGAGAGACGATTATCACGATTATAGTAATCACAACCTTTTCTCGAAAAGGGACAAGATTTTCCTTTTTGAATAAAAATGAAAAAACATGTGTAATGACTGTTTTCATAATTAATTGTTATATCATATTAAATAATTTGACTTTTCTAAAAAGTATACCTAACAGACAAATGAACTCCATAACCAAAACCAGAGCCATTCGAAATAAAGTTAAACATGGGTCTGGTGTCTAAACTCAAAAGTATAGGAGCATTTTTTTCATTAAAATCGTATTCAATGCCTATTTGTCCTCCTACTCCTAATCTCACTCCGCCATTATTATTGAAACTATCATTATATGAAAATGTCCATACCTGTGCTCCAGGACCAGCATACCAATTGAATCCCCCATCAATATTCCACACCCAATGATATATTCCAGCTATACCAATTCGACTATAATCACTATTCCCGCCCCATCCTAAATCAAGTTCAAGACGATTTACATCTCCAAATCCATGTTGGTAAGATATTTCTGCCCCATTACCGAAATTACCGCCTCCAAATCTTAATCCTATGGCATGAGGGTTAACCTGTGCCTGTCCAACTATGTTTATAACAAGTAATAATACTATTGATAAAAATATTTTTTTCATTTTATGTTGGTTTTAATTAATACTGTTAGATTCAAGTTGAAGGTTACATTTTAAGGTCTCTTTATCAACTTATTTTTGGTAACAAGAGCATATTTTTTCATTGCTGAACTATCCCACCATTGCGCTATCTGTTTTTTCATCTTACTTGCATTCTCACTTTTACCATATTCAATTAGTTTGTCTTCCGCTTTGTGAACCAATACCGCTAAGACTACACTCACAATTAAATCAAAGAAAAAGGAACTACCAAAAGTGTACTTTATAATAGTTGCCAACATCTTATAAATAACGATAAACGTAAGGAAGGTTAACGTTTTAGAAAGCGCTGTGCTCTCTTCATTTGCATTTAACATAATTGACCCAAACAAGAGTCCAGATATAAAAATAATCTCAAGTAAATAAAACCACCATCTTCTATAAAATGGGGGAACTATAGCTATTTCAATCGTTCTACCATTAGCTATTTCCCCAAACACATTTTTCGCTCTAATCTGTAGTTCATAGTCTCCTTCTGGTAAATAAGGAAAGTCCACAATCGCATTGTTTCCCCATTCACTCCATTCATCCATTACTCCGTCCAGATAATATTGGTATTCGGTACCTTTCTCATTTAAGTAAAAAGGGCTGGTAAAAGTAAATCTAACTGCACTATTATCATAGGTTAAAACAACATCACCAAGATTTAATAAATCGTTATTACCTCCTTTTACTTCTCTTGTTGTGAGATAAAAACTTTTATCTTCTAAGCGCTTTGCATTTGCTTTCACTTTATAAAATCTGTTATTCTTATCTACTACCCAACAATCATTATTCTTATCAACAAATATGTCGAGTATATTGTTTACTACATTTAGATAATCTGCTTCTCTATCTTTTCCTTTTGCAGTCTCGCTATAACCTTTCCATTTTAGCCCGTTGTATAGCCAAGTATAACCATCCTTAGAAAAAATCATTGAACTCTTTTTAAAGCGTTCACTCAATTCTTCGTTCAGAAAAAGCTCATCATCGTCCTTACTGTAATTATACACTCCTAAATGAGAAAAAAACATCGGAGCACTCTTAATACTTCTGACGGTAATTTTTTCAGAGAAATTAGACTCAATAGCGTAGCTCTTATGCTCGCCTAACTTTCCATCTTGCATCAACACTACTCGTATCACTTCGTTTTCCCCTCCAAGCCAAAGATGTTTTGTCCCATCCTCGGTAATGGAGAAAATTGGACGCTTGATACCTTTTACTTCACTATCTACTTTCCAACCCCCATTGTAATTAATTGTTACAAGGCCTTTATCAGTACCGACATAAAATTGACTTGAATTATGTTGTGATTGATATATGAAGTGGATATAGCTATCTTTAATAACAGTCGAAGCATATAATCCGTTAATACTATACAGGCCACTATTAGTGGCCGCTAACATCATTCCTTTATAAGGCAAAAGTTCACGACATTTTTCATCAATACCACTCACAGGCTTGTATCCATAACGAACCGATTGCAATGCATAAAAACTTACTTGAGCAGCATCTTCATTAGCTTTTCTTTTCTTCTTGCTTACAAAAATCTTAGAAAAGAATTTTCCTACCTTACCACCCCTACCACCACCTTGTTTGGTGAATCTTGCTACTTCACCAGCAGATAACTTAGCTAATTGAAATACTCCAACCGTAGTTGCTACATAGACCTTTCCTTTGCTTTCAGCACTTGAAATCAAATTACCCTTTAAACCATTATATGTGGACAAACTGGTAACTGGTAGTTCAAAGTCTACTCTTGAAATTCCATATTCATGAGCAATCCATAATCCCCCTGTATTATCATTAGAAAGGGCAAATACTTCATCATCTGGTAATCCTGTTTGATAATTAATAATATTCTTTGTCTTTCTAGTCTTGATGTCTATTAATACACAGCCTCCTGTAACTGTTCCGAGGGATAAAACATTTTTGGTTACGATAACGCCACTAACAATGTGACTTTCTTTTAGATAGTCTATGGCTTCTATATAAAAGGGGCTAAAGATTTTTCCATCATATTCAAAGCACTTATTCTCACTTGTGCATATCAGTGTTTTCTCCTTGCTTAAGTTTATTGAACATACTATTTCAGCACCTCCAAATTTTTTACCATTACTTAATGGCTTTAGTCCATCTTCTGTTAATTTTTGCAATCCTGATTGATTGGTATTAACATAGATATTATTTCCATGAATAAATAGACCAGTAAAACTATCTCCCTCCTTTGCTTCCCAATCGTTTACATCGTCATCGTCATCAATTTCGTATTGATATACAATTCGCCTACTATAAAAAAACACATTGTCATTACTGGTTACAATTTTTGTAATCTCACCAAAATCATCTCCGTCATCAGAAATAGATTCATAAATTTCCTCTCCCGTTTCCTCTATTTTAAGATACCCGAAATCCCCCTTGCATCCGACATATACTTTACCACTTGTGACATCAGTAGCAAGAGTAAACGGAGTTCCTGGGGTATTAACAAACCCCCATTTTACCCCATCATATGTTATTATTCCTCTGCTATTAGCAAAGTACATAACCCCGTTTCCTCCTTGAGTGATTGCAGTATTCTTTCCATCGGTTCCTTCAATTTTTGGTGAATAATTTTGAATGAAGGCATTACCCTCCTGTCCAAAGGAGAATGAAGCAATAAATGAAAGTAATAATACCAATAAGGAGTTAAGTTTTATCATAGTCTTTACAGTTCTTTTTTCCAATCTTTGTACAATCCTTTAAACTCCTTTTTCATATGCTTAACAGGTTTAGATTTTGTTATTTTCCTTACCCACTTGGGCTGCTTTTTAGAGCTTTTCTTTTTAGAGGTACTTTTTTTCGACTTACTATAAGTGCCTTTCTCATGTTTTTTGATGTTCTTTTTAGACTCTTTAGAATCATCAATATCTGACAGTTCTACCTCACCTTCAAACACTTCAACTTCAACTTCATCATTTTCTTCTCTGGCGTTTATATTAAAAGATGTACCAACGACTTTAGTTTTAGTACTTCCAGCAAAAGCGGTAAAAGGTTTCTCAGTGTTTGGTGTAACCTCAAAATATGCTTCCCCATTTAGAGTAACATTTCGCTCATTTTCTGCAAAAACTTCGGGGTAAGTAAAAGTGGAGTTTTCATTCAATATAATATGAGAGCTGTCTGGAAGATAAAATGAATTAGTACTATCCGCAGGAGTCACAATTTCGACCATCACTACTGGAGCGTCTTCATTATCTTGCATGAGCAAGAAACCTATTCCACAAAGGAAGACTATTCCAGCAGCAATTTTAAGCCACAAGGCAGTAGGCTTAGGCCGAAGTTTTTTGATTTGAGTTTCGTCTGGTGAAACTTCCATTTTTAGTTTAAGTTCTCTCCAGATTTCTTCAACATCACTTTTGGATTTTTTTGGTCTGGACTCCAATGATTCCCATATAACTTTAATCTTATTGAACTCTTCTTTAAGGTTGGGATTGTCATTTAGCCAATTAAACAATTCTTTCTCTTCTTTATCTGAAATAGAATCTGAAAAGTAACAGAGTATATGATTCCAATATTTTGAATTTTCTAAGGACATAGCCAAATATTTATGTGTGGTTTATATATAAAACGCTCGAAATGCAGTTTGGTCCCAAGAAGAAAATAAACTTTTTTTAAAGGACCTAAAAAATAACTTGGATAAGGTTGACCAGAAGAAAAAGACCAAGCAAATGAATTAATGTAGAAAAACCAACAACCATAGCAACAGAGAGAAACTCCGTAGTAAGGTAAGGTTTTAGTTCGGTTCGCATTTTTTTTAGAGCGATGGTTATTTGATTTTTTACCGTTTTTTGAGAAATGTCCAAGAGTTCAGCTATTTCACTGTGCTTTTTATTTTCAAAACGACTAAGAACGAAAATGGTTTTACATTTTGGAGGAAGAAGCTCAACTGCATCGTATATTTTTTCTTGCAACTCATTTAATTCGATCAAATCATCTGGCCTATCAGATTTTGGGTTAATTTGTTCTAAATTTTTAGGGTCAACTTGTCGTATTCTTTTATTCTTCTTCAAATAATCCAAAGACATGTTAACGGCAGACTTATATAAATAATTTTTGGTAATTGAATCGCTTTGAATTGAATCTTTTTTATTCCATATTCTCAAGAAAACATCCTGAATTATATCTTTTACAGCTTCACTATCATAGACAATATTGTGTGCCACATTTG
>JAJCYO010000151.1 GCA_029262875.1 Flavobacteriales bacterium | reverse complement strand
TCTGATGCATCAGCCCGTCGCGATCCATGGGCAAGCCTCCTGCTCAAGTGAATGGTAACCGCATCCATGCAAGCAGAATCCCACAAATCGCGCGCCAGCGCAACAGAGTGTGGCGCGAATAATTCCATCGCGCCAACAAAGGTGGCCACACCCGCGTTAAGCAACTCCCCGGCACACGCGTGGTCATGCTTCGGGTCAAATCATTCTCTCGCACATGTCGTCCAACCGGCCCTCCTGCCGGTCAAGATGAACGTAAAGCGGGGTGGGGCCCGACAGATTGGTTGACATCGGCTCCCAGCCAAACCGAGCCCGAAAAGCGTGATAGGCCGGTGAGGTGCGAATCGCAAAGCGGTCGAAAACGTCCTTCCATCGGGAGAAGAGCTCAAACGTTTCGGGATCCGGGTGGACGTGAAAATCCCACGCAGCACAGATGCGGTGCACATAGTCCGCCTTAGCCTCCGGCGAATTGAGCACTGCTGGTGGCTCTGTAAGGTCTGGATAGACGCTCTGGTCGATGTAGGTCATCGCGCAAGCCCCAAAAACTCCCGGTGAAACCACTCTCGCGTTTCCCGTGCCCGCCCACGTTCCTGCAGGTCCGGGATACCCTCCAGCGGCCTTCGCATCTCAAGAGCCGAAAGGTGATGCAACACCTTGTCCATCGCCTCATCGGCGGAATCGCCGACGTTCTTTTTCGACCATAGTTCCCAGCATTGCGAGACGCTCTCAAGGCCCGCTGTCACAACGTGCATGATGTCCAAAAAGTCTCTCGGTGCCCCACGGTCCACAAGGGCATTCATCTTTGAGCCCACATTGTCCCGAAGGGTTTCAATGAGAAGTGGTGGCCACGCACTTACGACGGGTGGTTCAATCTCCACCGAACGAAGGGCAATTTGAAACGAAAACGTTTTCTTGTCGACACAACAAAGCTCAAAAGAGAGCGTATCCCCGAAACGCCGCTCCCTGAGCTCGTAGCCTTCGCTCGAAGCGACCTGCTCCATCGCCTCGCGGATAGCCGTTTCCGTTCCCTTCGTCGCTCGGGTTCGCCACCAGGCATCGATATCGTGTGTCTGCCGGTAATCAACAAAGTGTCTGAGCGCAAGGTAACCGCCTAACACGATGTCTGACGCCTCCGGCCTACCGGCCAACGCTTCCAGCACCTTCGAGGCCAACGGCTCAATTTGCGGCGGCTTCCGCGATTCGAGCCTCTGGGAGTCCAAAGCATCCTTGGCTCTCTTGTCCTCGGGATTACTGTCCATGCGGCCTTCTTCCTCAAACTTACCCATCAAAGCCATTTTCGCACAGTTGCGCCGAAAAGTGAACCCAACGCGGCTTGCTCGCCCTGTCCAACCGCAATTGCAACCGATTGGCGTCCGTCTTTCACCATTCTACCCCCCGATGCCGGCTGGACCTGCCTCAGCCGACTGTTCTCCACCTCTGAAACCGCCCGCTCCCACCGCTCCCGCGTCCAGTCCGGCTTCTCGTGACGGAGCAAATGGAACGGGTCACGCGTCAAACGATGTTGCGTTGCGACCCGCTTCACCGCAAGGACCATCTTCGCGTCGTCAGAAAGCGGCGGCCTGGAAAACCGCACTCGCGTGGCCTGTGCTGCTCAAGGCGCGGATTTCGCTAGTTTTTCAGATTTTTTCACCGGCGTCAATTGAACGGAATGCAGTGCGTGTGGTGGTCCAACGATTTTTGCGCGCGGCATCAATTGGTCGTAACGCCCTACCGTACCGTATGTTACACTAACCTCCGACATTCACGGAGGTTCGATATGGCCAATCAGAAAAGTCCACTACGGCGTGGTTGGGCACTCAACGTCAAGTCAGCCATGCTTCATGTTATTGCTCTTGCCCAATACGCCCTGACTCACACGCGGGGATGGGCTGCCACCAGTCCCGGCAATCAGGTCCGTTTTCGTTCCGAGATTGAACGACTGAATCAGCAGATCACGTTACTTCAAGAGGAACTCCGCATCAAGAATGCGCGGCTAAGACGAATCGCACCAAACAAGCGACCTCACTATTCGCCAGTGGAACGGATGGCGATTCTGGAGTTGCGTGCGGCCCGGGGTTGGTCCAACCGGCAAGTCGCGAACACTTTTCTCGTGTCCGCCGCAACCATTCGCGGTTGGATGAAGCGACTGGACGACCAGGGACCAAATGCACTTGTTCAGGTCCGTGAACCCGTCAACAAGTTCCCCGAGTTCGTGCGACATGCCGTGCAACGTCTGAAGATACTGTGCCCTACACTTGGCAAGGTCAAAATCGCTCAGGTACTTTGCCGCGCGGGATTGCATATGGGCGCGACCACGGTTGGACGAATACTCAAAGAGTTTCCGCAACCGACGCCGAATGAAACGAAGGTATCGAGCGGCCCAGTGGTATCCGCGAAAAAGCCGAATGAAGTATGGCATGTTGATCTGACCATCGTGCCGACCGGTGGTGGCTTGTGGGCACCATGGCTGTACTTTGCGTTGCCACAATGCTGGCCGTTTTGCTGGTGGATTGCCGTGGTTGTGGATCATTACTCCCGGCGCGCCATGGAATTCGCCGTTTTCGCGAAACGCCCTCAATCGATCGCGGTGCGAACATTCCTTGGAAATACCATCGCCCGAATCGGTGCGACGCCCAGGTACATCATCTGCGACAAGGATCGCATCTTCTGGTGCGACGGTTTCAAACGTTGGTGCCAACACAAGAGTATTGGCGTGCGGTACGGTGCTGCTGGAAAGCATGGAAGCATCGCCGTCGTCGAACGATTCATCAAATCCTTGAAGAACGAACACACGCGCCGAATTCTGGTTCCGCAGCGACGTGCGACATTTCGCAAACAGCTTCATTCCTTCACCGCTTGGTACAATGAGCATCGTCCACACACGATGCTCGACGGCGCCACGCCCAACGAAGTCTACTTCAATCTCAAACCGGCCAATCAGTATCCACGGATTGAACCTCGCAAACACTGGCCTCGAAGTTCGCCTTGTGCAAGACCTCGCACACTCATCGCCGGACAACCCGGCGATCGCTTCATCATCAGTGTCGACTTCCACGATAGTCGTCGCCATCTGCCGATCGTCTCGCTGAAACACGCGGCGTAAGTCATCAAGCCGTCCCGTCAAACCATATCAAGGCGCTGCCGGTACGCGCTTACCAACGAGCGGCTCATCGATTAGAATCTCACGAACAAAAGCGCATTGTGATTCGTCGCTTCTCGAGGCTCGAAAACACGCGAAATCGAGGGCGCAAAGATCGCTGGCCCAACACACCCGTGAGTCGAATTCCCCCAGCCAGTAGTCGCGGCGCTCCTTGGTCACGGCATCGGTCAACGTCACGATGGCCTGGTCGTAACCCAAGCGTTGGCGGTAGGACGGGGGACGTCCGGGCCGCCGTTTGCGGGGGCGAACCACGCCAGCCCCGGCCCCAGATCGGCCCGTGTCGGGCGGGACGTCGCGTCGTAGGGCGAGTTGTGCACCGTTGCGTTTTTTGCGTTGGCTTGCGGCCATGTGCAGCTCCTTGTCGCTTAAGCGCGGTGTAACACCGCGCAATTTTCGCGATTTCGGCTGCACTGCCGCGATGGGCAGGTCTCCGTAACTCACGGAGTCAGCGTCACTTGTGTCCAAAGCGGGCGAGCGGATTCGAACCGCCGACGTCCAGCTTGGGAAGCTGGCATTCTACCACTGAATTACGCCCGCAAGTGTTTTATTGACAATAGTTTATGACAATCTACGCCATATCGTTTGTTGCCAGAAACCGTCCAAACTCGTCCCTTATTGAGTACAATGTTGCCAGTTGCCAGCGGCAGCGATACCATCGTATAGATGGCAGAGCAAAGGCAATCTAGAAAACGCCGCATACCAAAGCTCTCCGCCAAGCCAGAACCTGGCCTGGGCCGCTACTACACATCTTACCGGGATCCCGCCGGCAAACCCAGACGGAAGCGGTTCTCGAAAGACCGCACCGAATCGGAGCTGGCCTACCACCGCTGGGTGGTCGAGAACTACGACCAAGCTGCCGTCATTATCGCACCGGATGCCGACCTCGGCAAGGGAAACATCAACCAGAGCCTCCCTGCAATAGCCAACGCCTACATCCAGCACGAGAAGCGACGAGTGAGACCGGAAGGAGCCAGACGGGCGAAGGGCACAATCAGCCTGCGGGTCTTCGACGACAACCGCAGGCAGGTGGTCAGGATCCTTCATTGGTGCAAGCAGCGGTACGCGACTCGGCTGGGCCGAACGCCTTTCGATCAGCTCGTGACGGCCACCGACTACGAGTCCATGATGCTCTCCTTCGTGACACGGCTGAGCGATTCGCAGATCAACAAGCACCGCCAGCGCTTCTGGGAGATCGTCCGTTTCGCGAGGCGCGCGCCACACGACATCCGGCTACCTTTCGGCCCAGAGGACGTGAGGAAGTTCGGCGGCGCCGAGCTGCGGAAGAAGAGGAGCATCCCCACGGTCAAGATGATCCAGGAGATTCTGAAGACCGCGACCGCTCGGGAGCGGTTGTGGATCTGGCTGGGTCTTGGGCTGGGCTTCGGCAACGACGACCTAGCTCGGGCCAGGGTCGTACACTTCGACGAGGACAGCTACGACATGAGGCGGGGCAAGACAGGCTTCGCTCGTTACGGGGTGATGAGGCCGCTTGTGTGGCTTCATCTTCGCGAATACCTGAAGGACAACCCAAGAGAGGCAGACGAACTCCTCTTCGTCACCAAGACGGGAAGACCGCTCGTGTGGGTAACGGCCAAGAGCAAGGACGAGATGGTGAACGGCACCAGCACCAGGGGCCCGGCGAAAACGCCGTTCAAGCGATGCGACAGCATGGCCCAGGCTTGGCGAAAGCTGAAGATGCGTGCGGGCGTGGAGGATTGGCGAGAAGGCTTCTACGTCTGGAGGCATCTCGGTGCCACGGCTTATGCGAGTATGCCTGGGACAGGCATCGCGCAGTTGCGGACGTATCTCGGCCACGGCAAGTCCAATGCTGCGGACGAGTACCTCAAACCCCTCACCCCGGAAACGAAGCAGGTTGTGGAGTGGATCAACCGAATGCTGGATTCCGATGACTTGGACGCATGGAAGAAGATGCCGAAGAAGAGATCAGTCAAAGAACTCCCTTAGCGCTGGGTCGATGTCTTCGTCGTCAATCCGAGTCCTCGTTATCGTTTGTCTTCTATTGGTGGGTTTTCTTACCGATTCCTTCCTGAGTCGTGCGCTGATATCAGACGGCAGGATGTAACGGCGGCCGTTGCGATTGATGCATGGCATTGCCCCGTTCTCAATGAGGCTCTCAACTTCGCTACGCCGGCAGCGTAAGGCCTTTGCGGCCTCGGCAATGCTCAACGGTCTTATTGGACCTGTGGGGTCGACGACACTTCGGAGATCTCGAAGCACCTCGATGAGTTCCCCAAAGACCTCGGGCAGATCAGTGTTGTCCGTCGAGTGTTCGCTCATTGATCCAGAGTTACCCATTTCGTCATTTCTCAAGCACGCGATTCATGAGCCAGCGTGTACGGCCGTCGGCGTCGAGGCGAGGCTTGAGCAGGTCGCACATCGACAGGACGTCATGCTCGGTGCCTTCCGCAACAACCACCCCCGCGCAGTTGCATGATGCGGCGCTGAGATTCGAGTCTGCGCCAATTTCGGCTGTCGGATGTTCGTTCATGGGCGAGGCTCCGGACGAATGGCCTGGCCGAGTCGGCCTCCCCAGAAAATCACAATGGCGGATGGAAACGGGGCCGAGGATGTGGCTCCTCCGAACTTGAGTCGGCCGCGCAGGAGGATGATCTGTCCGCGTTTGGCATAACGATGCCACCACTCCGTGTCGGTTCGGCTGGGAACGAGACAGACGACGGTCGCACCAACGAGCGACTCTTCGTACGCCTTCCGCATGAACCCGGCGATCTCACGACCGTATGGTGGGTTCATCCATACCGTTCCATGCCAGCGGCGCGTGAGTGCGTCCTGCTCCTTGGTGAAAAAGCGCATGCACTTCGCGTTGGCTCGGCTCGCGCATGCGTCGAGATCGAAATGAAAGATATCGTTGAGTTCGCCGAGCAGGTCGTCGGGAGTCGACCACTCGGGTGTTCGGCTCGAAAAATGAACGTCTAATCGCGAAGACATCCGACTACTCCACTCCCCTTGTGGCTTCGGTCCCGGTCGAGACCTCCCGTTGCGTCGTTGGATACCAATCAGGTCGCTGCTTCGATACGTCCGAAACGCGAGCACGTTCCTCTTCGAAGACATCAATCATCATTCGGTCACCTCCGAAGCCCGAGTCTCTGAAAGAAGGGGCCAGAGACGAATTCGTCTCTGACCCCGTGCGACCCCGACACCCTGATCAAAGTAAGAATGATGCGGTGAGGATCGCGGCAAACCCTGCGGTGGTGAGCATCAGAATTCCCATGTACCTGAGTATCGGGGTGATTCCGAACTTGCTCGTCACTGCGGTTATTACTGCAGCGGCCAACAAGAATTTTGCGCCCTTCCCGTCTACGCCCGGCGGAAGCACGACCTCGTATCGGGTCGGTTCTGGTCGTTCGTAGAAACGGTCGGGTACTACGCGTAGTTGCTTGCTCATGGCATGTCTCCTGTTTGTTGTACAAAAGTTTCCCCAGCCAATGGCCGAGGATCGAAAACGAAACTCTCGGGAGACACCACCGCACGGACGACGTAGATTTCTCTGCCCGTCGAAAAGCAGAATGCAACGCTCCCAGTTTTTCTTCCCGGAGCGAACGGGGAAGTTTGGAAACCAAAGATGGAGGTAAGCGGTTGCTTGCCTCCGGGATGTCACTGTGGTGTTAGCAGAGAACGAAACCACCCGACTTGCGGCAAAACGTCGCAAACTGGCGAACGTTTTCTTCCGAGAACTGGTACCAGGATCTGGGGTCTGGCACACGTCCGTCGCCGCCGCATACGTGGCAGGCAACGCGGGATTGGTCGTCCATGGTACCTGTACCGATGCAGAACCTGCACTCTTCAAGGCGCACGTTTTTCGCGTACCACTTGTGAGCCCTCTCGTGCTGCGCAACACGACCTTGACGAAGTAATTCATCAAGGCGTCCTGCGAGTCCGAGCGCCTGTTCTTCAGTAATGCGGTACCTGAGGTTCCAATCACCTTTCTCGATGTCCTCTTTGCTGAGAATGTCAGCACAGTTTTGCGTGACATATTCCCACAAGAGACGCCATGACCAGATGGTGTTCCGGAAGCGGCGTCCATCCTGCGCATGAAGCATAATGCCCATAGTTTCCTCCATGGTTTGTTGGTTCGATTCTCCCGCCCGTCCGAGTGACGAGACGGAAGGAACCAGCCAACAGAAGAAACCGCACAGTGACACGCGACGTAGGTTGATTTGCGCATCGCTCGCAAAATGAAGCGCGCCCTAGTTTTGCTTCCGGGGCGCGGCGGAAGTTTGATGCGCTACGCGAGCTGTTCGTTCGATGTGGGGTTTTCGCACATCCAGACAAAGAGACGGTTGGTATCGATAGCTAATGCAGCAAGTTGGTCACGAGATAGGCTCAATGAGCGTTCCTCGAATTCTCCATCCTCACTTTTCCACGACTTCGTAATTGAAGCCGAGTAGTAGCTACCACCTTTCTTGCCTTTGTTTGTCCAAATGGCGATCTCCACACCGGCACACGGACGGCTACGCAGCACTGGTCGGTCTTTGCTCATGATGTTCTCCTTATTCGT
>JAJCYO010000150.1 GCA_029262875.1 Flavobacteriales bacterium | reverse complement strand
AAGATAGAAGAAGAACAAGCACGCTTAGCAGCTGAAGAGAAAAAACGTGCTGAAGCTGAAGCGAAAAAAAGAGCAGAAGCAGAGGCTGCAGCAATAAAAGCAGAAGAAGAGCGTTTGGCGAAAGAAAAATCTACTGGATTTAAAGTGAAATCATCAAAAACTACAACAAATAAGAAAAAGAAAAAGGGAAAGCTTTCTAAGGGTGCTAAAAAGTTTGGTGGAGGAAAGAAAATTAGATTCTAAATTTTCATTATCGAAACAAAACCTCAAATATTAGAACAGCTTTCTTTTAATTCTCAAGAGGAAAAAATAGATGAAATTTTATCCATTGCAGAACAAAAAAAATCGGCAGACGTTAAACTTTCTATCTTATTAGCCGAAGAAGCAAAACAACTTTCGGAGGAACATTTTTATACTAAGGGATTAGCGAACAGCTTAATTCAATTAGGAAAAACATACCAAAATTTATCAAATTATGGTGAAGCAATGAAAGCTGCTTTGCAAGCTATGGAGCTGTTTAGAGGTCTGAGTGACATTGCTGGAGAATCTGTTTGTTTAGATATTTTAGGTGGAGTTTATAATTTTTTAGGTGATTATAATAAGCGTTTGGATTGTAATTTAAATTGTCTTTCATTAAGAGAAAAAGCAAAAGATATTCCTGCCCAATTGAGCACAACCAATAATATTGGTGATACTTATTTGTCAATGGGTGATTATAGCAATGCGCTAAGGTATTTTAAATTGTGCCTTACATTTCCAAACTTGGATGATCATATTCAGGCAATAGTATATTATAACATAGGAGAGGTTTATTACAATTTAAAAGAATACGATTCTGCTCAAGAGAATATTGACAAAGGATTAGAATTCGGCAAAGCTTGTGGATATTGGCAAATTCTTATTGCAGCTTACCTGATGCAAGCTAAAATGTTGATTTTACAAGACAAAAACGAAGCAGCACTTGCTCCATTGGATTTAGCTCAGGAAATAGCATTGGAGAAAGGTAATAAAGAAGAAGAATATACGCTGTATCGCTCTTATGCGGATGTATATGGCAACCTTAATCAGTTTGAAAAGGCTTATTCTTATTTGAATAAATACAATCGATTAAAGGAGGAGCTGTTAAATGATAATAATGCTCAAAAGCTGAAAAAAATTGAATTTGAATTTCAATTTAAAAGCATTAAAAATGAAGCAAAGGAGACTAAAGAAAAGAACAAGCTACTGACAAGAGCTTTTAATCAAATTGAAATACAGCGTAATGAAATTGAGTTAAAAAACTCGTCCATTACGGATAGTATTAGATATGCAAAACGAATACAAAATGCTATTTTACCTTCTTCCGAAAAGATAGAAAATATTTTAGAAAAGGCTTTTGTTTTTTACCAACCAAAAGATATCGTGAGCGGTGATTTTTATTGGATAGATAAGGTAGGGGATGAAGTTATATTCTCTGTAATAGATTGTACTGGACATGGTGTTCCAGGTGCTTTTGTAAGTTTGATAGCCTACAATGCGTTGAATAAAGTAATCTTAGAAAAACAAATTACAGCTCCTGCTCAAATTCTCTCAGAAATTGACCAAATAATAATTAACTCGTTTACGAATTCTGGAACGAATGTGCGTGATGGCATGGACATGGGAATTTGCACATGGAATACCAAAACGAATGAACTTCAGTTTTCTGGAGCTTACCATTCTTTATTTATAAATAAGGGTAAAGGAATAGAGGAAATAAAAGGAAACCGTGAGTCGATTGGTAATTCTTTATACGAAACCAAATCAGAATTTATAAATTACAATGTAGCTATTTATCCGAAAATGACGATATACCTTTCTTCAGATGGATTTCCTGATCAATTTGGAGGAGAGAAAGGCAAAAAGCTTAAATGGAAAGGCTTTAAAAGTTTATTGGAAAGGATTAGCCCTTCTCCAATAGATGCTCAGTTACCATTATTAAGGTCGTTTTTGACAACATGGCAGGGAGATTTAGAACAACTGGATGATATCTGTGTTGTTGGTGTTAAATTTTAGTCGTTAACCAATCTAAGGCTTCTTGCTTTTCATTAAATAATTTCACTATAGCTTCACCTTTTTTTTGAAGTTTATACCCAGTTACAAGAAGTTTAGTTGCAAAATCTTCGGCAACAACAGCTTCTGCAATTTTAAGTTTGTTGAGTTGTTTATGGTTGGATACAAATATTTTAGTCTCATTATCCCATTCACCATAAGTATCACTTAAATCGGTTAGAAGTAAAAAAGGTTGTTGATTAATCAGCGCTATTCCCTTGGTTATTAACTCCGATATTTCTTCTATGGAAGGTTGTGGAGCTACATTTTTATATTTTACAGTAACCAAATTAGTGGGGGAGACTGTTAGTTTTGCAATTCTAAATTCTATGGATTTTAGACCATTCAATTGGTAAAATGTTTTTCTATGGATGAAATAATTGCACTCCTTTCATCAGGGTGAAACCAAGTGTAATTTCCATCCTTATTAAACCACCCTATTTGACGCTTGGCGTACCTGCGCGTATTTATTTTAATCTTTTCAGTTGCTTCTTCAAGTGTGGTTTTGCCATCTAAATAGTCAAATAGCTCTATATACCCCACCGTTTTTAATGCGTTCTTATCCCTGTGAGGTATAACACTTTTTACTTCATCCAATAAACCATTTTCGAGCATTAAATCAACTCGTTGGTTAATTCTGTCAAATAATTCTTCTCTATCCCTGTTTAAACCAACTTTTAGGACTTTAAAAGGTCGAGCTTGTTTATTTCCTTTTCGTATAGAGGAATACTTTTCTCCGGTAATTAAACAAACTTCAATGGCTCTCTGTAGCCGTTTTACATTGTTTAAATCTACTGTTGAATAAAACTTAGGATCCAATTGTTTTAGCTTCTCCTGAAGTACCTGAATCCCATATTTTTCATACAGTTCATTTAATTCAGTCCTAATGTTATCATCACTACCAGGTATGTCCTCATCAAAACCATCACACAAAGCATCAATGTAAAGACCAGATCCCCCTGTTAGAATAATAACCTTATGTTTTAGAAATAAATCGTCTAACAATTCTAATGCATCTTTTTCAAAATCATTTACATTGTAATTAATTGCTATGGAATGTGAATCAATAAAGTGATGTTGAACGTTTTGCATCTCCTTATTTGTAGGTTTTGCTGTTCCAATCGCTAATTCCTTATAGAATTGCCTTGAGTCTGCTGAGATTATTTCTGTATTGAAGTGCTGTGCGATTTGAACACAAAGCTCAGTCTTTCCTACTGCTGTTGGTCCAGTAATAACAACAAGTAGGGGAGTCATTATTGGTAGTTTTCAAAATCATCAAAGCCCTCAAACATGTCGTCACTTGGGTCATCACCGTCTTCACTAAACCCAGCATCTTTTAATAATTCGTTGGCCATTTCTTCCTCACTCATTTCTGCTAAATCTGCTTTTTGAGCAGGAGCTTCTCCCTGGGTATAAACAACCTTAGGGTAAAAAGCGTCTTTATCTTCTTTTACTTTAATTTCTATTAATTCGATAAAGAAGTTGCGCATGTTTAAAAAGTCATAAGAATATAAAACGTGACCACCTACACAATTTACTTGAGAGTTAATAACCGTTTCGGCCATTACCAATACCTTTTCTTGTTCATTTTCTTCAATTAGCATATCAAACAAAGTAATTTCTTGCCCCTTTTCCCAATCATCATTACTGATATAGAAAGAAGCCATTTGCGAGTTGTCAAAGCCAAAAGAAGCTACAATAATTTCGTGTAAATCGTCAAAATTCTGAGTGCTTTTAACCTCGATATCTCTAAAAATATCCTCATCCGCTTCTAATAACACCCTAAACTTATATATGCTCATTTCTTCGATAATTTTATTTGCTTGGTACTAAATTAAGTTCTTTTCCTTTAGCTACCATAAATTGGTAGGCAGAATCGTAGTCATTTTTTAAGTCACCATCTAAAATGGCCTCTCTAATAGCATCTTTGATGACACCAATTTCTCTACAAGGGTTTAAATTAAAAGTCTCCATAATTAACTCTCCTGATATGGGAGGTTGCCAGTTTCTTAGTTGATCTTTTGCCTCAATTTCGGTTAGTTTTTTTCGAACCAAATCAAAATTACTATGGTATCGCTTGACTTTTTCAACATTTTTTGAGGTAATATCTGCATGGCACAAAGTCATCAAATCATCAATGTCATCGCCAGCATCAAACAATAGCCTTCTTACAGCGCTATCACTAACTTCATTGACTAAAGCAATAGGTCTTAAGTGTAAGCGTACCAATTTTTGAACGTATTTCATTTTACCATCTAATGGTAACTTTAATTCCTTAAATATTTTTGGAACCATTTTAGCACCTCTATCTTCATGTCCATGAAAAGTCCAACCATGCCCTTTTTCAAAGCGTTTAGTAGCCGGTTTAGCAATGTCATGCATTATTGCCGACCACCGCAACCATAAGTCGTCTGTATTTGGACAGATATTGTCCAAGACCTCAATGGTATGATAAAAGTTGTCTTTATGTCCTTTCCCATTAATAATTTCAATGCCTTTTAAATTATCAAGTGCTGGAAAAATAATTTCTAACAAACCTGTATCAAATAGAATTTTAAATCCAATTGATGGTTGTGGGGTTAGAATGATTTTATTTAACTCGTCAATAATACGCTCTTTAGAAACGATTCTAATTCGTTCTTTGTTTTGCGCTATTGATTTAAGTGATGACTTGTCAATATCAAAATTAAGTTGAGTAGCAAAACGAATAGCCCGCATCATTCTTAAAGGGTCGTCAGAATAAGTGATGTCGGGATCAAGAGGAGTTTTTAGGATTTTGTTTTCGATGTCTTTTAATCCATCAAAAGGATCCAATAATTCACCAAGGGTATCTTTGTTTAGACTTATTGCTAATGCGTTAATGGTAAAGTCTCTTCTGTTCTGATCATCTTCTAATGTTCCATCTTCAACGATTGGCTTTCTGGAATTTCTATCGTACGACTCTTTTCGAGCACCAACAAATTCAACTTCATAGTCTTTGTAGTTGAGCATTGCTGTTCCATAATTTTTAAAAACGGTTACTTTCGTCTTATTTCCAATTTTTTTAGCTACAGCATTAGCCAAGTCAATTCCTGATCCAATGGCAACAACATCAATATCTTTACACGAACGATCTAAGACAATATCACGAACAAAACCACCAATAGCATAAGCATCCAGATTTAATTCATCTGCAGCATCAGCTATGATGTTAAAAATAGGATGTTGAATGTGTTTTTTCATTGGAAGGCAAAAGTAATAATTCTCTTTATTTCCTAAGGATTTCTACCACTCCATTTAACCCCAATTTAATTAACGAAGAGGGTTTCTTATTTCCTGTGTCGAATTTTGAGTCCACAACAAAATCTACATTGTTTTTAATAACAGATGAAATTTCATCAAAAGATAAAGGTGTAGTTTGTCCAGCAATGTTTGCTGATGTAGAGACAATAGGTTTTCGAAAATTGAAACAGAGTTGATGCGCAAAACCTTCTTTAACCATACGTGCAGCAATGCTTTTGTCTTTCGCGATTACGTTTTGAGCTAAATGGGTTGCTTCATTGTAAATAATGGTGGTTGGTTTATCTGAAATATCAATAATGTCCCATGCTAACTCTGGAACGTCCTTAATATGGTAATTTAACATTCTGTCATTTGCCACTAAAATGATTAAGCTTTTAGAGTCTTCACGTTGTTTTAAATCATATACTTTTTGTACAGCAGCTTCATTAGTCGCATCACAACCAATTCCCCAAACAGTGTCAGTAGGGTAGAGAATAATCCCTCCAGACTTTAGAACTTCTATACACTTATGAATTTCTTCTCTCATTTTATTTTGTAAATAAAGCTACGGCTTCAACATGAGAAGTGTGAGGAAATTGATCTACCAAACTTAGCTTCTTTAACTCATAATTTGCACCGAACAATTCTTCCATGTCTCTCGCTTGGGTAGAAGGATTACAACTTACGTAAACTATTTGTTTTGCATTCAATTCAATAACACGTTTTAATGCTTTTTTAGAAATTCCCGCTCTCGGTGGATCCAAAATTATAGTCCCTATTTTATTTTGGTACTCAGGGTACTCCAATAAAAACTTATTGACATCAGCAGCAAAAAAATCAACATTGTCAATGTTATTTGTTTTTGCATTTTCTTTAGCATTTTCAATTGCATCTTTAACAATGTCAACCCCAATAACCTTACTATTTGTTTTAGAAGCAACTAATTGACCAATGGTTCCTGTTCCACAAAACAAGTCCATCACAATAGTATCATCAATATTGTTATCTTCAAAAACATAATCAATAGCTTTAGCGTAAAGCAGTTCGGCACATTTAGGATTGGTTTGGAAAAAGCTCTGCATGCTAATCTCAAAAGTCAATCCAAGCAAACTTTCTTTAATCACATTTTCTCCGATTAAGGTATCTTCATGTCCTAAACGCGATTGAGCATTGTCACCAATATCATCATTAATCGTATGCAATAAACCAGCTACTCTATCTCCAAACAATCGGTCAATCAATTCAGTAAATTTGTTCAGGCTAAAATGCTCTAAACCATCACTGCTGGTTACCAACTTAATTAAAAACTGATTGGTCAAATAACTTTTCCTAATCACTAAATACCTAAAAAATCCTTCTTTTTTAGGAGGGTGCCAGGCTGGTAAGCCTGATGCTTCACAAAACTGACGTATTTCCTTTAGTTTGTTCTCAAATTCGGCATCAAATAAACCACTGTCTTTTTCAAGGTTTTCTACAATCCACCAGGTTCCCCTTTTCTTAAATCCTAAGGCAAAACCATCAAATTCTTCTTGTTTTTCTACATCATAACCGATAGCACTAAAAGAGTATTCCATCTTATTACGATAGTGCCATACATCAGGAGATTCAATATATTCGTCAAAAAGCGAGTCAATATGCTCAATTTTTCCAATTCGTTTATAGAGTTCTATTGCCTGTGTTTGCTTTTGTGCTTTTTGAATTTCAATGGGTAGTCTTGCAAAGGGAGCTCCTGAAATTGCTTGATAAGGAATTTCTTTTTCATCAGGAGAAGGTTTGATCACTTCAACTAATTTGCATTCTGCATAACTGTTTTTACGCTTAACAACTCTTCCTTTAACCGTTTGACCATTAATCGTGTTAGGTACAAACAAAATATAGTCTCCTTTTTCAGTAGGAATCTTAGCAATTCCTTTTCCTCCAAAAGCTGAATCAACTATCTCTAAGGTTAGGATTTGGTTTTTTTTGACAATAGGTACGCTCATTAATTTAACGAAATTGTAAAAGTTGTTCCATTGTTGTTGTTAAATTCAAATTTAGCATCAATTTGGTTTGAAAGGTCTTTAATGAGAGACATTCCTAATGAATTCTTCATGACAGCATCGTAATCAAAGCCTGAACCATTATCACTGATTTTGATTAAATGGTTTTCATTACATAGTGCTATTTTAATTTCTCCTACATCCGAACTCAAAAATGCATGTTTAAAAGAGTTGGTTATAATTTCGTTTATAATTAAACAGAGTGGGGCAGCTTTAGAGATGTCGATGTGGTAATTATCCATTTCATTAACGATGCTAACCTTTATTCCGCGACCACTAAAGGATCTATTTAACCCACCACATAAATCGTTTATAAATGTTTTAAGATCTAAACTGTCTAAATTTTTTGGATCATACAGCGTATTGTGTAACGTGGCAACAGCATCTATTCTGTTTTTAAAATCATCAATAATTTTTTTACAGTTATCGTCTAAATCATTACTGTTTTGTAAGTTAATTATTCCCTTTATGATAGATAAATTGTTTTTAACTCTATGATGCAACTCCTTTAATAAGAGGTCTTTTTCGTCAATGGTCTTTTTTAGTTGCTTGGCTGTATTATTATCATGCGTCATGTCTTTACTATTAGATGCAAATCCAGCAGGGCTACCATCTTCATTAAAAATCATTTGGACAGATAATAGGGCATCAAAGGTTGAGTTGTCTTTTCTTTTTTGAATAATTTCTCCTGACCAGTATCCTTTTTCTTTAATACTATTTACAATATCATCTGTATTGTGAGTAAGGTGGCTGTTGAAAATATCGGTAGTTTGCCCTATTAATTCATGTTCTTCATATCCATATAATGTGCATGCGGCTGGGTTTACATAGTCTACAATATTATTCATGTTTGCAAAAACAACGGCAACCCAATTGTTTTGGATCATGTTCTTAAATAATTGATTATCTATGGTATTCGTAGTTTCTTTGCCTTCCATGTTTTCTTCGGATATAATTTAGCGTTCGAAATTACAAATATTTAGTTTATTTCAATTATTTTTGCTACAGGATGATTTCTCTCCAATTCTAACGAGGAAAGGATGTACACTCTCCGTGATGAGTTCCAAAATTTATTTATTAATTCTTTAAATTAAAGAGCTATGGAAACAACTATGAAAGAGAAATTGACATCGCAAGAAGCGATAGACTTAGAAAACAAGTATGGTGCACACAATTACCATCCTTTACCAGTGGTACTGAGTAAAGGAAAAGGTGTTTATGTTTGGGATGCTGAAGGCAAACAATACTATGATTTTTTATCAGCATATTCAGCAGTAAATCAAGGTCATTCTCACCCTAAAATTGTAAAAGCGTTAACTGATCAAGCGTCTACATTAGCATTAACTTCGCGAGCATTTTACAATGATGTATTGGGTGTTTATGAGAAGTATATTACGGAGTATTTTGGTTTTGATAAAGTATTGCCAATGAATTCTGGTGCTGAGGCTGTAGAAACTGCTTTAAAGTTAACTAGAAAATGGGCTTACGAAAAGAAAGGGATTGCAGAAAATGAAGCAAAAATTATTGTTTGTGAAAATAACTTTCATGGAAGAACAACTACCATTATTTCATTTTCAAATGATCCGGATGCCAGAAAGAACTTTGGGCCTTATACTCCAGGATTTATAAAGATACCTTATAATGATATTAATGCCTTAGAAGAGGCGTTAAAGGATAACAATGTTGCTGGCTTTATGGCTGAGCCAATTCAAGGGGAAGCTGGTGTATATGTGCCAGATGAGGGATACATAAGTGAAGCTTCAGCTTTATGTAAAGCAGCTGGGGTTTTGTTTATTGCTGATGAAGTACAAACAGGAATTGCGCGAACAGGTAAACTGTTGGCAGTAGATCATGAAAATGTGAAACCTGATGTGTTGATTTTAGGAAAAGCAATATCAGGAGGAGTTTATCCTGTTTCTGCAGTATTAGCAAATGATAGCATCATGGAAGTTATTAGGCCTGGTGAACACGGTTCAACCTTTGGTGGTAATCCATTAGCTGCAAAGGTTGCTATTGCGGCATTAGAAGTCATTAAAGATGAAAAACTTGCTGAAAACGCTGAAAAATTAGGACAACTTTTTAGAGCAGAAATCAATAAATTGGTTGATGAATGTGATTTAGTTAAGTTGGTAAGAGGTAAAGGCTTGTTAAATGCCATTGTAATTAATGATTCTGAGGATAGTTCAACTGCATGGGATATTTGTATGAAATTACGAGACAATGGTTTATTGGCTAAACCTACGCATGGCAATATTATTCGTTTTGCGCCTCCATTGGTAATGAATGAAGAGCAACTCATGGATTGTGTATCGATTATCAAGAAGACGATTCTGGAGTTTTAGAAAAGTAATAATCATAAAAAAAGCCTCTCAAAAATTTGAGAGGCTTTTTTTTAGTCGTTTAATTCGTCTAATAATATCTTCTCATCATTGTCTGGGACAATGTCCTCATCCGGTTTCATGATGTCATCAAAAGCAGAGTACATAATTAAATGGCTTGCAGGAATGGTAATTAATAACCCAACTAAGAGGCAGAGCGCACCAACGATGTTAATAAGAACAACGCAGAGTCCCAATAAAAGAAACCACCACCAGTTTTTAGTAACAACTCGTCTACTGGCCTCCATAGAATCCCAAAGACCTGTTCCAGCATAAAAATAGGCTATCGGTACTGCAAAAGTCCATGCAACCCCCAGATATATACCAGGAATGACTAAACACAAGAGTCCTAACATGGTCAATAAGAATACCACTAAAGCAACTCCAACCACATTACCAAAAGCATTAAATGGTTTGAAAAAATCTTCAAACTCTGGTTTTTCACCTAATTTAATTTTTCTGGCAACATAAAAGTAGCCTAGATTAATGATTCCAGCTATCACAGCTTGGGCAAAATACCCAACAAAGGGAATCATGCCTGCAACACCAGACATTATTCCAGCAACAATAGAGAAGCCAATAAATAATCCATATTCTTTTTTAAAAAGGTCGAATCCATTAGAAATGTATTGTTCTAATTTAAATTCATAGCCTTCATTTATTAATTTGTTTACCCTAGCCTCTAAACTCATTTAAAAAATATAATTAGTCCTTTTTATTTCCATTTGGAGCACTAATAGGAGTTGCTTTAGCAGACTCTTTAGTTACTTTTTTAAACGATTTTGCTTTAGCAGGTTGAGCAGTAGCTTTTGGCGCTGCTGTAGCTTTAGCCTTTGGTGCCACTGTAGCTTTAGCTTTTGGTACTGCTGTAGCTTTAGCTTTAGGTTGAAGTTTAGCTGGTACCGCTTTTGCAGTACTTGCCGGAGTAGCTTTAACAACTTTTGTTACTGGCTTCGCTTTAACAGCAGTTGCAGTACCTTTTGATTGAGCATTGGCATTTGTAGTTCCAGCAATAACTAATGCTGCCATAAAAAATGCACTTAAGATGATTTTTTTCATAATTTTTGTTTTTATAATTTGTGTAGAAGGTTTTTCAAATACCATACCAAATTAGTTAAAAGTGTTGATATAAAAAAACCTCACTAATTTGCATTGTGAGGTTTTTAAGTAAATTATATTGTTTTATACTTCTATGCCAACTTTAGGGCCAGCTGCTACTAACGCTTTTCCCTCTTCGTTATCAGTGTACATTTCAAAATTATTGATAAATAGACCAGCTAACTTCGTAGCTTTTGTTGTCCATTCTTCAACATTTTCATAAGTATCTCTAGGATCCAAAATTTCAGTTTGAACACCAGGTAGAGCAGTAGGTACTTCTAAATTAAAAATAGGGATGTTCTTTGTTTCAGCCTTTTCAATAGATCCATCAAGAATTGCATTGATAATTCCTCGTGTATCTTTAATGGAAATACGTTTTCCTGAACCATTCCACCCTGTATTTACTAAATATGCTTCAGCGTTGTTAGCTTCCATTTTCTTAACTAATTCTGCACCATACTTTACTGGATGCAATGTTAAAAAAGCGGCTCCAAAACAAGCCGAAAATGTTGGGGTTGGTTCAGTAACACCTCTTTCAGTACCAGCTAACTTAGCTGTAAATCCTGATAAGAAATGGTATTTAGTTTGGTCTGGAGTTAATTTAGACACCGGAGGCAACGTTCCAAAAGCATCGGCAGATAAGAAAATTACTTTTTTAGCATGTCCAGCTTTAGATACCGGAGTAACAATGTTTTCTATATGATGAATTGGGTAAGAAACTCTTGTGTTTTGAGTAGTTGACCCGTCAGTGAAATCAATTTTCCCGTTTGCATCAACGGTTACATTTTCTAGTAAAGCATCTCTTTTAATCGCTCCAAAAATTTCTGGTTCAGAACTTTTGTCCAGGTCAATGGTCTTAGCATAACACCCACCTTCAAAGTTAAATATACCGTCATCATCCCATCCATGTTCATCATCCCCAATCAATTGACGATTTGCATCTGTGGATAGCGTAGTTTTTCCCGTTCCTGATAAACCAAAGAAAATAGCGGTGTCTCCGGCTTCACCAACGTTGGCAGAACAGTGCATCGATGCCATTCCTTTTAATGGTAAATAGTAATTCATCATGGCAAACATTCCTTTCTTCATTTCTCCACCATACCATGTACCTCCAATAACCTGCATCTTTTCAGTCAAGTTAAAAAGTACAAAGTTCTCTGAGTTTAATCCTTGTGCTTCCCAGTTTGGGTTAGTTGCCTTTGATCCATTTAATACAACAAAATCTGGTTCTCCAAAATTCTCAAGTTCTTCAGCAGTTGGTCTGATAAACATATTGGTTACAAAATGCGCTTGCCAAGCAACTTCAACAACAAAACGAACTTTTAGCCTCGTGTCTTTGTTTGCGCCACAAAATGCATCCACTACAAATACTTTTTTATCAGACAATTCATCCAATACAAGCCCTTTTACATCCTTCCAAACTTCTTGTGTAATTGGTTTATTATCATTCGGTGATTCTTCAGAATTCCACCAGATGGTATCTTTAGTAATATCATCCTTTACAATGTATTTGTCTTTAGGAGAACGGCCTGTAAATTCACCTGTCATAACATTAACAGCTCCAAGTTCGGTCTGGTACCCAACATCGAACCCCTCGAGAGAGGGGTTCATTTCATTTTCATATAACTCATCATAAGATGGATTATAAATTAATTCTTTAACATTATTAATTCCTAAATCAGATAATGAATCAACAATTGACTTTTTAAGAGACTCCATTAATTGTATTTTATGTGAGATTGTTTTGTTAAACTTTATTTTAATACGCAACAAGCCCATAAAAGGCTTATTACAATAACAAAGTTCTTAATCCTCTTTAAATAATCAAAGAATGGGTTTATCTTTTATGAACAGATTTTTGGTTAAAAACAACTTGTGCCATGTCTGAAGAACCTATAGCTTCTTTAACCTGAGAAGCAAATGCCTTCTTTTGCTTTGTTGATAAGTTTTTAGCGATAAAGTTATAATCCACTTCACCTTCGCGACCCCAACCAAGAATTTCTGGTTTTAAATCTGTTTTATTTTTTTCGTTAAACGATTTAAGTACTCCATCTATTTTGTCCCTTAATTCACGATCAGTTCCTTCTCCTTTACTAATGAAAGAAATAATCATATCGTAAGTCACAGCGTATTCTACTTTGTTTTTACCGGCATTAGCAGGTTCTATTCTGTCTGACCCCATAGCTTCTGATGAGTTTTTACAAGCAAATAAGCTTGATGTTGCTATTAATATTATAAATGCGAATGTTCTCATAGTGTATTATTTTTAATTTAATGGATACGGGACAAATAGCTTGCCAATCTTTTTATCAATACAAATAAAATAAAATAATCTTTAAAAGTGGATTAGTATTTGAGTAAATTCGTCAACACAAAAAAATGAAACATGAGAAATTTATTTGCAATAGTACTTTCAGTATTAATAGTCGGAACAGCTTGCAGCCAAGACAAAAAAGATGTCACTTTAGAAGATGTATGGAGAGATTATAAGTTCTATGCGAGTTCAGTTGGTGGTTTTCGTTCAATGAATGATGGCATTCACTATACTACTTTAGAAAGAGGGAAAGACGGTGCTGATATTATGAAGTATGCTTATGCGAATAAAAAAGTGGAAGAAGTGCTGGTGGATGGAAAAGAATTGAAAATGGGGGATAAAACCATTAAAATTAATGATTACGAATTTAGTGCTGATGAATCAAAGTTATTAATTGCCTCTGAAAAAGAAGGCATATACAGACACTCTTCAAAATCTCATTATTATGTATATGATTTAAAAACAAAGAAGTTAACTAAGCTAACAGACGGAGATAAACAGATGTATGCTACATTTTCTCCATTAGCGAATAAGGTAGCCTATGTTAAGAACAATAACATGTATTATAAAGACCTGGGTTCTAATAAGGAAATTCAAATGACAACTGATGGAAAGAAAAATGAAATTATTAATGGCGCTTCTGATTGGGTTTATGAAGAGGAATTAGTGTTGGTTAAAGCATTTAAGTGGTCTCCAGATGGGAAAAAGATTGCTTATTATCGTTTTGATGAAAGTAATGTGAAAGAGTGGTTAATGAAAATGTACAAGTCACTTTATCCGCACGAGGAGCGATTTAAGTATCCTAAAGCTGGTGAAGATAATTCTAAAGTAGAAATCTTCTTCTATGATGTAGCGAGTGCTAAGAAAACGAAAGCAAATATTGGTGAGAAGTATGAATACATCTCAAGAATAAACTGGACAAATGATGGGAAGAGTTTAGCAATACAGAGTTTAAACAGACATCAGAATGATTTAAATATACATTTAACCAATGCGGAGACGGGAGAAAGTAAAATCATTTTAAATGATAAATATGTTGAAGTGCCAACTACAGAATTCTTGAGTAGTAAAGATCAATTTATTATGACAAGTGAGAAAGATGGTTTTAACCATATTTACCTCTATGATGTAACTGGTAAGCTGATTAATCAGATCACTAAAGGAAACTGGGATGTAACCAATTATTATGGTATTGATGAGAAAAAAGGAATTCTTTACTATCAATCTGCTGAGTTGTCTGCTATCGATAAGCAAGTATATGCTATAAAACTAAACGGATCTTCTAAAAAGAGGTTAACAACTAAAAGTGGTCAAAATAGAGCAGATTTCAGCAGTTCTTTTAAGTATTTTATCAATTACCATTCTTCGGCAAGTACTCCAAACTACATTACGTTATGTGACAATACCGGTAAAGTGAAAAGTGTGTTAGAGGACAATGAAGCATTAAATAAAACATTGGAAGGTGTCAATTTTTCTAAGAAAGTGTTTTTCAAAATTAAAGCGAATGACGTTGAGTTAAATGCATGGAAAATTCTACCAAGTGATTTTGATGAATCTAAAAAATACCCAGTACTGATGTTTGTTTATGGTGGACCAGGAATAAATACAGTAAATGATTCTTGGGATGGAGGAAATACCTTTTGGTTTCAACATTTAGCAAGCAAAGGATATATCGTTGTTTCTGTAGATAATAGAGGGACTGGTTCACGAGGAGAGGCGTTTAAAAAAATAACGTATAAGCAATTAGGGAAATATGAAACAGAGGATCAAATAGCTTCTGCAAAGTATTTGTCAACCTTGCCTTATGTTGATGGAAGTAGAATAGGGATTTTTGGGTGGAGTTACGGTGGCTACATGTCGTCTTTATGCATCACAAAAGGAGCCGATGTATTTAAGGCTGCCATTGCAGTTGCTCCAGTATCGAATTGGAGGTATTATGATAACATTTATACAGAACGGTACATGCAGACGCCACAGGAAAATGCAGATGGTTATGACAACAATTCTCCAATAAACCATGTGGAGAAGTTAAAAGGAAACTATTTATTGGTTCATGGAATGGCTGATGACAATGTGCATTACCAAAATGCTGTGGAAATGTCAGCTGCCTTAATTAAGGCAAACAAACAGTTTGCTGAAATGATGTATCCAAATAAAAATCATGGTATATATGGTGGTAACACAAGGCTTCATTTATATACCTTAATGACCAATTTTATTTTAGAGAATTTATAGTAATTTAGGCATCTGAAAAAATCAGAAATAATTTAGATAACATTATATGAAAAATCAAACACCAACTATTTTAGGACATCCAGCAGGATTATTTACACTCTTCTTTACAGAAATGTGGGAACGTTTCTCTTATTACGGAATGAGAGCATTATTGGTACTCTTTTTAGTGAGCGAAGCAGTAGATGGAGGATGGGAGTGGACTAATAAAGAAGCCGCAAGTCTTTATGCTATGTATACTGGATTGGTTTACATTACTCCAATTTTTGGTGGTTTATTAGCTGATAAGCTGTTGGGTTATCGAAAAGCCGTTGTGTTAGGAGCAATCTTAATGACTGCTGGGCATGCATCGATGGCAATGGAAACACCTTTTTTCTTTTATGCAGGACTTACATTATTGATTTTAGGTAATGGTGCATTTAAACCAAACGTATCCTCTATTGTTGGTGGTTTATATCCATTAGGAAGTGATAAAAAAGATGGTGCTTATACGATCTTTTATATGGGAATTAATGCAGGAGCATTCTTAGGTATACTGTTGTGTGGTTATATTGGAGAAAAAGTTGGATGGAGCTATGGATTTGGATTGGCTGGTATTTTTATGTTTGTTGGAATGATCCAGTTTTGGTTTGGTCAAGGGATTTTCGGTAAGGTTGGATTAAGCCCAAAACAACAAAGAAATAATGAACACACAGGTGTTCATGAAGCGCCTTTAGATTCAGATGCTAACAAAACTGATTTTGATGAATCAGAAGAAGAAACTGCACCTAACGTTGTATCTGATCGGTTGATAGTGATTGGAATATTGGCCTTTTTTACTATTTTCTTTTGGTGGGCTTTTGAACAAGCGGGTAGTAGTATGACCATTTTTGCCAAAGATTTTACTGAAAGAACGTTGTCCGGAGATGGTGCCACAATGTTTAAATGGGTGAATACTATTTTGACAGTAGTGCCGCTTGCAATTATAACATGGGTACTGGGAATGCTGTTTGCCAAAACGGTTAAAAAATATCCAATTTCTGTTGTGGCTTTAGGGTTGAGTTTTGCTGCCATATGGGCAATTGCCATATGGATGTTGTACAGAGAATTTAATGCTGATGCTTCGGAGGTTCCAGCCTCCTGGTTTGGAATTTTAAATTCCTTGTTTATCATTTTGTTTGCTCCTCTGTTTTCAAAATTATGGGAGAGTAAATACAATCCTTCTGCGGCCATTAAATTTGCTTTAGGGTTAATATTGCTTGGGATAGGGTTTGCCGTTCTTGCTTATGGAGCAATGGCCATTCCTCAAGGGGCTGAAGTTGGAACTGTGAAAGTGAGTATGATGTGGTTAGTGTTTGCTTACTTGTTACATACGCTTGGAGAATTGGTATTATCACCAGTAGGACTATCGTATGTTAGTAAATTGGCTCCTGCTAAATTAGTAGGACTAATGTTTGGGTTGTGGTTTACTGCTACAGCGATCGCTAACTTCGCAGGAGGTATCACCGCAAGTTACATTGATAAGATAAGTGAAGAATATTCGATGTCTGTCTTTTTCTTAATCTTTTTCTTTGTTCCTGTTGGTGCTGGACTAATATTGATAGCATTATCTAAGGTAATTAAGAAAAAAATGCATGGAATTCATTAACTTGGTACAGAATTTGATAAACTTCAATCATAAAATTTAACTTATGAAGACACTAAAAATAACATTGATTTCCTTAATGATGGTTGTTGTATCAATAGTTTGCGCTCAAAGCGGAGTATTGAAACCTCAGGCAAAACCACAAGTAAAAACAATATCAGAAGACAACTACAAAGCTCATGCAGCTGGTTGGATGGTTGATATTGGAAAAGCCTACGAAGTATCTAAAAAAACAGGAAAGCCTATTATGGCTAACTTTACTGGAAGTGATTGGTGTGGATGGTGTAAGAAACTAAAGTATGAAGTTTTTGATAAAGAAGCTTTCAAAACTTGGGCTGATAAAAATGTTGTTTTGGTAGAATTAGATTTTCCAAGAAGGTTTCAAATACCACAAAAGTATAAAGAACAAAATTACGGTTTGGCGCAAGCTTTTAAAGTAACAGGATATCCTACTATTTGGGTGTTTAATTTAGGGAAAGATGATAAAGGTCAATTTACGATTGATGCTTTAGGTAAGACAGGGTACGTTAAAGGAGTGCCTGCCTTCACAGGAGGTGTGGATAAAATGATCAGCCAGGCAAAAGGAAAATAATAGATTCAAAAAATAGAAAAGCCCCATATTGAAATCAATATGGGGCTTTTTGTTGTATTAATTACATGTTATACTCCAAAACCATAAAATTCTTTTTTACCATTTTCATAAACTCCTTCTATTAATATGCCACCTTTAACTTTTTCAATGGTGCTAATCAGTTCACTTATTGTATTTACTCTTTTATGATTGATTTTGGTTATGATAAAACCTTTTCTAATACCAACGCTTCTTAATTTCCCATTGTAGATTTCATCAACCTTAATACCCCCATTTAATTTTAGTTGTTTAAGCTCTTTTGCGCTTGCTTCTGCAAATTTAGCCCCAAGCTGTTTTAATGTTGTATTAGATTCATTAGAAACGATTTTTTCGTTGCCATTAAGGTTTTTAAGAACAATAGGAAGCTTAAGCTCTTTATTGTCTCTGTTTACCGCAATGGTTACTTTGTCACCTGGTCTAAACTGGCTTATTTGCTCTTGTAATTCAGCTACATTTTTAATGGACTTGTTTCCAACTTTCTTAATAACATCACCAGGCTTAATGCCAGCTTTTGCAGCAGATCCATTTTCAGTGGTTCCATTGATATAAACTCCATTTAGGTCGTCTGTCCCAATATCAGCAGCCAATGCGTCATCTAAGTTGCTAATGCTAACACCAATAAAGGCCCTTTGAACCGTTCCGAACTCTTTTAAATCTTTAACTACTTTTTTTACAATGTTAACGGGGATAGCAAAAGAATAGCCAGTATAAGATCCTGTATTTGATTTAATGGCAGAATTTATCCCAACTAATTCACCTGTAGCACTTACCAAAGCACCACCGCTGTTTCCAGGGTTAACTGCTGCATCCGTTTGTATAAAAGACTCTATGGCAGATATTCCGCTGTAAGGGTCATTTCTAAGAATGTTAATGTCTCTTCCTTTGGCGCTAACAATACCTGCTGTAACGGTAGATGTTAGGTTGAAAGGATTTCCAACAGCTAAAACCCATTCACCAACTTTAATGTTGTTTGAATTCCCATAATTGATATAGGGTAGGTCTTCTTTTGCAATTTTGAGCAAGGCTAAGTCAGTATTAGGGTCCGTACCGATTACTTCTGCTTTATATGTTTTGTTATTGTTTAATGTAATGGATATTTTCTCTGCGTTGTCGATCACATGGTTATTGGTAACAATGTATCCATCATCAGATATAATAACACCTGATCCTGATGAATGAGCCAGTTGAGGCTGTTGTTGTCCGCCATATAAAAATTGATAGAGTGGGTCAGTAGGCCTTCTTGCTAATACTTCAGTTTTAACATGAACAACGGCATTTAAAGACATTTCTGCAGCCAGTTCTAAGCTGGGCGCCTGAATAATGTCAATTTTGTTGCTCGCAAAATGATTGTTGTCCAATAAAGTACCTTGGTTAGTAGTTGCTGATTGGGTGTTTTCAAAATATTTGTAGATTCCAACTGAGGATACACCGCCAGCGAGAGTAAGAGCCAATCCAAATGTAAATAATTTAATGCCTTTTTTCATAACGTTTTATATTTTAGAGTTTAACATGTATTTTATAATACAAAGTTTAATCCCAAAACGTTATGATCGTTAGGCTTGTTGTAATTCTCTTGTTAAAAAATGTTAACGATTAATCTTTGAACAATCCTCCGGCTTCAGCCCAAAGTGGATCGTTGGGATTAGGTTTTGCAACAATTATGAGTGGTTCTTTTTTTACAGGATGAATGAACTCTATTTTTCTGGCATGTAGGCTAATGGAGCCATCTGGATTAGACCTGTTAAAACCATATTTTAAATCTCCTTTTATCGGACAATCAATGGTGGATAGTTGAACCCTTATTTGATGATGCCTTCCTGTTAATGGGTTGATATTTAGTAAGTAATAGTTATTAAATTGATGTATTACTTTAAATATTAATTCTGCTCGTTTTGCATCTTTGTATTCATGGCTATAGGCCACTGATTTGTTTTTTTGATGATTTTTTTTCAAGAAATGAACAAGCCTGTCTTCTTGTTTTAATGGCTTGTTTTTTACGATTGCCCAATATGTTTTTTGCACTTCCTTATCATGAAACATTTTATTCATTCGGGTTAATGCTTTACTTGTTTTGGTAAATACCACAATTCCACTTGTTGGCCTATCTATTCGGTGAGGGCTACCCAGAAATACATCTCCAGGTTTATTGTATTTAATTTTGATGTAATCCTTAACGATATCAATTAACGGTTTATCGCCTGTTTTATCACCCTGTACAAGATCACCAGATTTTTTATTGACAACAATAAGATGGTTGTCCTCAAAAAGTACTTCAATGTTAGGGAGAGCCTTTGACATCAACTATTTTTTAGAATCTTCAGGCGGCTCAAACGAAACTGTAATGTTACGTTTTACCTCTTTTCTATATTTGTTTCTTCCAGCAATAGCAAAGGCTTTTTTGAAATACCCTTTTCCTGGAATGTCTATGTTTATTTCATAATTATTTGGAGGAAGAATCATGATGAAATTTCCCTTGGTTGGATTTACTTCATAAATACCATAAAGTTCATCGGTATTCTTTTTAAATACTTCAATGGTTAACTGAGTATTGAATATGTTAGAGTCAGCATCTAAAACAAAACCTTTAACAGTAGTATAAGAGGGTGGAGTATTGATGAAGTCTACCCGGTAGATATCCAAATCACCGTAAGAGTCTTTTCTATGAGTAGCCACATAAGCGTACTTTTTATTTTCACTAAATGTGATGTTGGTGTTGTTGTAAGGAGTATTGATAGGATATCCTATGTTTTTTGGCTTTGACCATTCTTTTTTGGAAAGATCGAAGTGCGAAACGAATATATCGTATCCACCAATAGAGTTATGCCCTGTAGAAGCATAGTATAGGGTGTAGCCATTATCTGTTAGGTAAGGATAGGCCTCATCAAATGTAGTATTAATATTGTCTCCCATATTTACTGGTTCAGCCCATTCACCATTAGGTAATTTTCTACAGATGTATAAATCTTGCCTACCAATACCTTCAGGCTTATCGCTAGAGAAAATAATGTAGTTCTCATCATTTGAGATGGTAGCTGATTTTTGTAAGCCAGCATTCGTATTGATTTTTTTCGATTTTATTTGTGTTGATCTTTTGAAGGATGACCTTGTTTTCTTTGAAATCTGAAGATTATTTTTGCTGTTAGGATTGTTTACATGGTAAAGAACGAATTTTCCATTTTCTGAAATTCCAGCAGTTTGCTCATTTCCATAAGAATTTGGAGATCCAATAGACCTTGCTTTACTCCATTTTCCGTATTTATATTTAGCCAGAAAAATATCAGCAGTATAATAGCCTTCTAAATCATATATACGGCCAGTAGTCCCTTGTCTTCTAGTGCTGTAGAGTAACATGCTTTCGTCTGGAGTAATCATTGGGTTATATTCTCTACCCGCAGAATTTACTCGTTTACCTAAGTTTTCAAATTGGACGTTTAAAGGTTTTTTGATAATCACTTTAGCGTTGTTACACATTTCTATATCCCTTTCTGACTTAGCTACTAAATCAGCTTTTGCACCATTGCTGCTCATATATTTTTTATACAAAGAGATGGCTTTGTCATATCGATTAGATAAGTGGTAAGCTCTTGCCAAGTAGTACCAAACTTCAGAAGGGGTAGAAGGTGCAGTAGAAATAGACTCTAAAGTTTTAATGCCATCAGCAAGTTCATAGGTATTAACTAAACATACACCAAACTTGTATTTAACCTTCGCATCAGTAAGGTCTTTCTTGTATTTTTCACGGTAAAGCTCTTTTGCTCTTTGAAAATTACCAAGATCAAACATTTTGTTGGCATTATCAGAAATTTCATAGTTCAATTTCTGGGTAAATCCATCTGATAAAAGAAGTGTGAAAACAAGAAAAACGAGGTAATGTTTAAATTTCATGTTTGAAAGATAATTATTTTCAGGTGATAGATCGTTCAATTTAGAAAAAACACCATTTAAAAAGAAAGTGTTAAACTTTAATACTGCTCTTTATCGTTAGGGAAATCCTGAGATTTAACATCTCTGATGTAAGATTCAAATGCTCCCTTCATTTCCTCATAAAGATTATGGTATCTTCTTAAAAATCGAGGACTAAAATCATGTGTTATACCAAGCATGTCGTGAACAACAAGAACTTGACCATCGACACCATTTCCAGCACCAATTCCAATTACAGGTATTTTAACCTCTTTTGCAACACGAGCAGCTAATTTTGCAGGTATTTTCTCTAATATTAAAGCAAAACAACCTGCGCCTTCCAATAATTTGGCATCTTCGATCAATTTTTCAGCTTCTTCATCTTCTTTCGCCCGTACCACATAAGTTCCAAATTTATAGATGGATTGTGGCGTTAATCCTAAATGTCCCATAACTGGTATTCCAGCAGATAATATCCGGTTAATAGATTCTAAAATTTCTTCACCACCCTCCATTTTTACGGCATGTGCACCTGATTCTTTCATTATCTTAACAGCAGAGGATAATGCTTCAATTGAATTTCCTTGGTAAGTTCCAAAAGGCATGTCAACAACAACTAAAGCTCTTTCTACTGCTCTAATTACAGATGATGCATGGTAAATCATTTGATCTAATGTAATGGGTAATGTAGTTTCATGACCAGCCATAACATTAGAAGCAGAATCCCCAACAAGAATAATATCTATACCTGCACTATCGATAATTTTTGCCATAGAAAAATCATACCCCGTTAACATGGATATTTTTTCGTTTCTTAACTTCATCTCCTGAAGTACATGAGTAGTTACTCTTTTTACATTATTTGAGTGAATTGACATTTGACCTTTGGTTTATTTTTTATTACCGTTTATTACCAATACTTACCATTGATATATTTTATTTGAATGCAAAGCTACAAAATCTCTTTGTTTTTAATTAAAAATGATATTTTTGTGTGGATATACAAAACTCGCACTATGAATAAATTGCTTTTCGTACCATTTTTATTAATTGCTCTAATGTTTGTTTCTTGTGAAACGGATATAGATGTAAATGCTGAATATAAAGACATACCAGTTATTTATGGTGTTATTAGTCCTTCAGAGTCAAATCATTATATAAAAATTAATAAAGCTTTTTTAGGAGAAACGAATGCATTAGATTTAGCTGCTGACGCAAATAATTTTAATTATGCTGATGGTGAGTTAGACATTACGATAGATGAGTATAGCTTAAACGGAACAAAAGTAAAGACATATTCTACTGGTGCTGGAACGGTAACTAGAACGGTTAATGAAATTCCTAAAGATGCAGGTATATTTGATAACAGTACTAATGTGCTTTACAAATTTGTTGAACCTTCTATTGATAGAACTAGTACATATAAGCTCAGAGTTGTAAACACTACTTTGAACAAAGAGATAACTGCTGAAACGGAAATAGTTAATGATATTATTATCTCTAGTCCTCCAAACACAAATGGGAAATTTCAATTTTGGATTGGATCGGTTGGAACAGGAAATGCAAATAACAAAACAATATCTGTTACAACAGGTGCCGATATGGGAAGAGTTGAGGCTATTTTAGTATTCAACTATTATGACATTTATACTTTAGCAAGTGGTAAGGATTCTGTATTAATGAGAGTAGAAATGCATTTGGGGGAGACCATTACTGCATCTTCATTGGGAGGAGAATCTTTGGAGTGGGAATTGAAAGGAGAAACCTTCTTTGATAAAATAGCAACTACAGTACCTAGTCCTCCAAACGATTTATCTCACAGAAGATTAGATAATATTTCGTTAGAATTTCTTATTGCAGGAACTGAGCTGAATACATTTATGGCAGTGAGTGCTCCTTCAAACACGGTTAATCAAGACAAACCAAATTATACGAATGTTACCAATGGGATAGGTATTTTTTCTTCTAGAGAAAAGGAAGTATGGAATTCTTCTATAGATCCAATAGCTTCTAATCAAGTTAATATTCAAAATACTACAATTGAGTACTTAGCCACTCATTCAAGTTTAATTTCAAAAGGATTTTGTTTTGGTTCTACTGGAGTTGGTTTTCCTGTAGCGCCATGTGTTCAGCAGTAGAAGACCTCTTTATTGCTGCGTTGAATTTCTAAGAGATTTTTAGAACTATTTAATAGTAATTTAATCAAACAAATATACCTTTGTTTGATTTTTTTATTCAATCTAAATGCTCTCAAGCTTCATAAATAACATTATTAATTTCTTTCATAAAAGAAGTATACTCTTTGTATTCGTTCTTTTGATGCTTTTGGGTGTGTTTGCATTGGGGATTCTAAAAATCAATGTCAATGAAAGTATATTCTCTATGTTACCTAAAGGGAATTCGTTTTCGAAGTTTAGTAAATTGATAGATCAAGGAGAATTAACCAACCAAGTTGTTTTTACCTTAGGTGTTGAAGATATTGATCCTGATGAGTTAGTAGATCTTACGGCTATACTTTCCGATTCTTTAAATCAACGAACGAATACTTATTTAAAGGATATAACGATAGAGCGGCCTGATTTAGAAGGAAAAGTTTTTGATTATTTCTATACTAATTTTCCGGCTTTTATTACCGAAGATTATTATCAAGGCATTGAAAAGAGAGTTAGTTCAGACTCAATAAGTTTTCACTTAGCTAATGCACAACGCAATTTGTTGGCTCCTGGTGGTTTTATGTTACGGGAGTTTATCATTAAAGATCCTATTTCTATCTCTGTTGATTTTTTTAAGGAATTAAATGAAAAAAAGAACTTATCTAACCTTAATGTAGAAGATGGCTTTGTTTTTTCTGAGGATAAAAAGCAGTTGCTCATTACCGCAAAAACAGTATTTAATGCTACAGATAATAAAAAGAATATTGGGTTGTACAATTCACTCAATGAATTAAAAGAAAACTGGAATAGGGAGTACCCTATACATCAATTTGCTTATTTCGGGACCTTTCAAATTGGAGCAGAAAATGGTATACAGGTAAAAAAAGATACCTTTTTGACCTTAATTATTACGTTAGTTATTATTCTACTTCTACTTTTTGTGTTTTATCGAAAAATTTTAATTCCACTCTACTTTATGTTGCCATTGGTTTTTGGTGCAGCATTTGCATTGGGAATGATGGGGTATTTTAAAACGGAGATTTCGGGAATTTCTATTGCTACTGGAGCCGTTGTTTTTGGGATTATTTTAGATTATTCCTTCCACTTTTTTACGCACCTGCAACATACAAAATCGGTAGATAAGACCATTAAAGAAATTACTTCACCATTGTTAACAGGGGGATTTACTACAATAATGGCTTTTGCCGCTTTACAATTTACAAATTCCAAAGTACTACAAGATTTTGGTCTTTTTGCAGCATTGAGCTTAACTGGAGCTGCGTTTTTCACCTTAACAGGGTTGCCAATTATCCTTAAACTACTGAGGTTTAGCTATCCTGCATCTAAAAATAGAAATCTTAGTCTTAGCATTACTATTCCAAACGGGTTTAGGAAATTATTTGTCTTAATCGTTGTCTTACTAACTGGTGTATTTCTTTATTTCTCTTCCAATGTTCAGTTTGATGGAGACCTTGATAACCTAAGTTTTCATAGCCAGGATTTAAAAGAACAAGAAAATAAACTTATAGGCATTAACCCAGCAGAAGAAAAGAAGTTATACCTCTTCGCTGAATCAAAGACGTATGAAGAGGCTAACCTCTCAAATTTTAAATTACATAGAAAGATCAAAGCATTTGAGTCCGAAGGAAAAATAAAGTCATCATTTTCCACAGCTGAGTTTATCATTCCAGATTCTATTGCTGAGTACCGTTTTATGCGTTGGAAAACATATTGGTCAAGTCATGAAAATTTTCTGCCTAATTTCAATAAATCTTCAGATAGTTTAGGGTTTAGTGATGAAGCTTTTGTTGGTTTTAAGGACTGGTTATCATCAAGTTCA
>JAJCYO010000149.1 GCA_029262875.1 Flavobacteriales bacterium | reverse complement strand
CTTATTGATAGGGCTAAAAGAATTATTCCATTTGAAGATGAAGACATTTCTAATTTGATTTCTGATAACATGGAGAAAGAAGGTGTTGTTATTCATCGTAAAACAGACCTGAAAAGAATAGAAATTAAAGATGGAATGGTTGAATATGAGATAGAGGGAGAGGATGGTAAATCAGAAGTTATTGTAGTAGAAAAAGCATTGTTGTCAATTGGTAGGGTGCCGAATATAGAAGAATTAAAAATTGAAAATGCTGGTGTTGGTATGAGTAAAAGAGGAGTGCATATTGGTGATGTAGATACTCAAACGAGTGTCCCTCATATTTATGCTGTAGGGGATATTTCAGGAAGGTTACCATTAGTAAATGTAGGAGAAAGAGAAGCCAGACATGCAGTCGTTAGGATGTTTGCTGATTTTCCTGTCAAACCTATTAACTATGATAATGTCTCTACCATTATGTTCTTAAATCCTGTTGTTGCTTCGGTAGGAGCGAATGAAAAAATGCTAAGAGAAAAAAACACTCCTTACCGTATAGCTAAAGTTGATTATTCAACCATAGCAAGAGCAATATCTATGGGGAAACCAGAAGGTTTTTTTAAATTAATTGTCTCAGACGATGACGAAATGAAAGTTTTAGGGATGAGGGCTGTTGGAGCTCATGCTTCAGCAGCTATTCAAACCATAGCACTGTTAATGTATATGGATAAAGGGATTGATGAGTTGGCGCATATGATTCATCCACATCCGTCAATTGTAGAAGGAGTACAAGAAGCCGCGAGAATGTTAATGGGTAAATCGATTTATAAATCAGCTGTATTTAAAGACAAGCTAAAGTGTTATAGGTGGAGAGATGGTGTTTCTACACCATTAAACATTATAGATGATGAAAAACGAATAAAGTATGAAGACATCGCTAGTCATTATAGCGAAGGTCGTGAAGATTAATAATCTCCTTTATTTATATTTTTTAATATAGAAAAAGCCCTGTCAACACTTTCATCGTTTACGATAATTGTAAATTCGTGTGTTGTGGAGATAATATCCAAAATATTGATTCCTTCCCAAGCAATTTTCTTTAAAATAAAATAATAGATACCAGAAACATCTGCATTTTCACTTGGTAACTTTATTGTTATTGAAGATAATCCTGTAGTTTCTTGAATAAGATTTTCCGATTTAAACAATGAATCAACGTCATTGTGCTCAGAGTCACTTAAAATAATAGTTGTTTCGTATACCCCTTGAGAAAAAGCAAAAAAAGTATCCTTTTTTCCTTTGAGTCTTCTCAACAATTCAGCTTGCTTTTCAATTATAGTTTCAGAGTTTGAAAACGTAAAATAGGTGATTTTCGATCTTACCGTAATATCTCCAAGCTTATTAATAACCTTCTTTACCTTAATTTTTAGGTTAGGATCAAATTTAGGAGAGAGTCTTTTAAGGGCCATAACAATGGCTCCGATTTGCACATCTTTGTGGAGTTCTTCATCAATTTCAGGTTTTATCTGCCTTGATAAAGAAGATAGATTTATTATTCCCTCAGCCAGTGCTTCCTCTAAAAACGGAGATTTCTTTATTATTTCTTCTACTATTACGTGAGTTGCTTTCATTTTAAAATTCTAACAGATTCGAGTCAAATATAATAAAAAAACCGAATAAAGTTATAAATTTAACAATATTGATAAAAAAAATAATTGAAAAGATTCTATTTACTGCTGTTTTAGTCAAAAAAAGATCCATAAACTATATAGAGAAGAGAAGAGCAAGTAAAAGGCATTAAGACAAGCTATTTTTAAAAAAAATGTTAAATGATTAATTAGTTCATCACCTTTTTTTTTCGTTTTTTTATAACGTATACAAAACAAGATGGAATATATAGAGTTTATAGCAAGAGTTACACCAATAGATGTTGGGAGAGATATATTAATAGCAGAGCTATCTGGGATTGGCTTTGAGAGTTTTGTCGAAACGGAAGTTGGTGTAGAAGCTTATATTCAATCTCAAGATTTTGATGCCAAAAAGATCCAAGAACTGAAGGTAATAGCTAATCCTGATTTTGAAATAACGTATGCTACTAAAATTATTGAAGATCAAAATTGGAATGCCGAGTGGGAAAAAAGTTTTAACCCAATCAATGTTGAAAACAGATGTTGTATTAGAGCTCCTTTTCATGATAAAATAGATAATATTGAGTATGATATTGTAATTGACCCCAAAATGTCTTTTGGAACAGGCCATCATGAGACAACTTATTTAATGATAAAAAGGTTGTTGGATATGGAGTTGTCAGGTAAAAAGGTGTTAGATATGGGTTGTGGAACAGGGGTTTTAGCTATTTTGGCGAAAATGAGAAAAGCGGGGTATGTAGAGGCGATAGATATTGATGGATGGGCTTATAATAATACAGTAGAGAATATTAGGAATAATAATTGTGAGGACATTGAAGTGAAAAAGGGAGGAGTGGAGTTAATAAGTTCAAATAATTTTGAGGTAATAATTGCAAACATTAACAGAAATATACTTTTAAATGATATGAAAGGGTATGATAATGCGTTATGTGAAGGGGGAGATTTATTGCTTAGTGGTTTTTTTAGTTCAGATCAGAATATGCTTTTAGAATCTACTTCAAAGTTAGGATTGGATATAGTTTATAAAGAAAGCAAGAACGATTGGACCATGTTACATTTAGTAAAAAGATGAGTAAAATTTATAAATATGTAATTGTATTATTTTGTTTTTCAATAGCCTTAACTGGTTATTCTCAAACTAAGATTAAGCACTTTTCGTCAGATTCTACACTATTCTTTGAAGAGATGGAGCAATTCTTGACCTATTCAAGAAAACAAGATGGAACTTTAGTCATGGACGAGTTTTCTTGGGATTGGTATGGAGGTAAATTTTCTGATAAACAAAGAGAAGGAGTTTATAAAGTGGCAAATTTAATGCTGAAAAAAAGAAAAAAGGCTTTTCCAGATTTTAAGAATTATTTATTTACCATATCACAATTTGTAAACAGCAAATACCAAACAGAACAAAGCTTTGAAAGTTGGCAAGAAATATTGGTTAAACTGATTAAAGGAAAGAGTAAAAAACGTTTTACAGATTACCTCAAATCATGTAATAGCTTGTTTAGTGAGAACTTACTGTACAAATCAGCCTCAAACTCATGGGCTGCGAATAATAGTAATTATACATTTGGGTACGATAGTTTACCTACTATAGAGTTTGAAGCATTGACATTGACTTGTTATTCTAAAGGAGACAGTTCTGTAATACAGAATACAAAAGGAATTTATTACCCAACAGAGGCTAAATGGGTTGGTGTAGGGGGTAAAATAACATGGGAAAGAGCTGGTTTTTCACCAGATTCAGTTTATGCTGAAATTAATGAATATGCCATTAGCGTTAAATCTCCAAAGTATGAAATACAGGATGTTACATTTTATGATTACTTGTATTTTGATGAGCCAATGAAAGGGCGTTTGACCGAAAAAGTATTGGCCAATGTTAAAACGTTAAAAGCGACCTATCCTAGGTTTGATTCTTATGATGCGCTTTTCAAAATAAAAGACATATCAAAAGATGTTGATTACATAGGTGGGTTTTCGCTCTATGGTAGAAAAGTTTTAGGGAGAGGGACAAAAGATCAAGATGCGTATTTGATTTTTAACAGGAAAGATGTTCCATTTTTGAAAATGGCATCTAAAACATTTGTAATTAAACCAGAACGTATTGTTTCTGAAATAGCCTCAGCAACAATCTACCTGAAAGAAGACTCTATTTATCACCCAGGCCTTGCGTTTAAATTCTTTTTAGAAGATAGAAGTGTTTCATTAATAAGAGATCATAAGGGGATTAAAATAACACCGTATTCTAATTCATACCATCAGGTTGATATGGATTTTGAATCCTTAATCTGGAAAGTAGATTCTCCAATGATAGAATTTAGAAACATGAAGGGAGGAACAAAAACAGATGCTTCTTTTGTGTCATCCAATTATTATAGAGAGAGTGATTATGTGAAAATAATGGGGCTTCAAACGACCCATCCCCTTTATACGATTAAAAAACTGGTAGACAAATTAGATACTAATTATGTGACCAACAGAGATGTAGCAGAATTTACATTACAAGCGTATTCAGCTATAGAAGTTATGTTATTGGATTTATCTAATATGGGGTTCATTAATTACAATTATGATGCAAAATATTTTATTGTAAAAGACAAGCTAATTAATTGGGTAGAAGCAAGTGGAGGTAATGTGGATTATGATGTAATTGGATTCTACTCAAATGTAAAAGGTTACAGTAATGCAACATTAAGTCTTCTTAACTATGATTTACAACTTAGAGGGGTAAACAGTGTAAATGTTAGTGATTCTCAAGAGGTGAAAATCTACCCTGCAAGAAAAGAAATTACGCTAAAGAAGAATCGAGATTTTGATTTTAGTGGAGTGGTACAGGCGGGAAGGTTTGATGTGATGGGGAGTAACTTTTCTTTTAAGTACGATGAATTTAAAATTGACATGCCCAATGTTGATTCATTAAGAATCTATGCTGAAACTGGAGCAACAGATAAATATGGAAAACCGGTTATTAGGCCAGTTAAAACGGTAATTGAAAAAATATCAGGAGATTTATTGATAGACAAGCCTGATAATAAATCAGGAGTTAAACCCGCTGATGAATACCCTATTTTAAACAGTTACAGAGATTCTTATGTTTTTTATGATAAAAAATCGATACAAGGAGGAGTTTACAATAAAGATGATTTTTATTTCCATGTAGAACCATTCAAAATTGATAGTTTGGATAATTTTGACAACAGTCAATTAAAATTTAAAGGAACCATGCTTTCTGCTGGTATATTCCCAGATTTTGATGAGACGTTAACCCTACAACCAGATCATTCATTAGGTTTTGTTAGAGAAACGCCAGATGGGGGTTACCCTATGTATGGTGGTAAAGGAACATATCATGACACCATAAGGTTAAGTAATGATGGAATGAGAGGTAATGGTAAATTAGAATACATAGCCTCTACAACTTATTCTAATGATTTTATATTTTTTCCAGATTCTATGAATGCAATAGCACAAAGCTTCAATGTAAAAGAAAGTCCAGTTGAAGTTGAGTTTCCCCCAGTAGAAGGAGAGAACGTAATGACTAGATGGTATCCTAATAGAGATATCATGACACATAGAGAACGAGATAAACCAATTGCCATGTATGATATGAAATCATATATGCACGGACAAACTATGATTAAACCGGATGGCCTTCAGGGAAATGGTACATTTGAATTTCAACGAGCAGAATTAGAAGCAAATCTCATTAATTTTAAGTTTAAAGATTTCCAATCAGACACCTCCGATTTTAGATTGAAAAGTCAAGAAACTAAAGATGCATTAGATTTTTCTACCGTTAACGTTAATGCCTACGTAACATTTGATGGTAGGTATGGTCAATTTAAATCAAATGGAGGAGGCTCATACATTAAGTTTGATCCTATGGAATACATCTGTTTTATGGAAGAATTTAAATGGTACATGGATAATGAAGACATAGAACTTACTGCAGGAGAAGGAAAATCGACAGATGCAAGTGGTGTTAAATTAGATGGAGCTCAATTCATTTCTGTGAATACAGATCAAGATTCCTTAAGTTTTTTCTCATCTAAAGCAAAATACGATTACAAGAAAAAGGTTATTTATGCAGAGGGGGTTAAATTTATGAATGTTGCTGACGCAATGGTTTATCCTGATAGTGGAAAGGTTGTGATAGACAAGAAAGCGAAGATGCGAACACTAAACAATTCAAGAATTGTGGCCAGTTACGTTACACAAAACCACAATATATACAATGCAACAACCAATGTTTTTGGTAAGAAAAAATACGCGGCCAGCGGTTATATAGATTATGTCGATGAAATAGAAAAATCACAAACAATCTATTTACAAAACATTGGTGTAGATACAACAGGTCAGACTTATGCTTCTGCAGAATTAAAGGACACAGCAAATTTTACGCTAAGCCCAAACTATGAATTTTACGGAAAAGTTAAACTGCTTGCCAACAACGAATTTTTAACATTCAAAGGGTATTCAAGAATTTTCCATGATTGTGATTTGTTAAGTAGAAACTGGTTCAGTTTTGAACAGGAAATTGATCCTAACGAAATCTTTATTCCAGTAGACAGTACAACTAAGGATGTCAATGGAAACCCTCTTATTGCAAGTGTCTTTTTAAGTCCAGATTCTTTAGGCATTTATTCCTCCTATTTAAACAATAAGAAAAAATACAGCCATATAGATGTTTTGCCTGCTGAGGGGTTCTTGTATTACGATAAGGAAAAAGAAGAATATAAAATTTCCAACAAGGATAAATTGCAAGAAATGTCATTTACAGGAAATTACCTGAGTTTAAATACGAAGAACTGTAAAGTACATGGAGAAGGAAAAATAGAATTAGGAAACAAAACGGGTCAGGTAAAAATTAATACTGCTGGAATTATAGAGCACAATCAGTTAGATGATGAGGTAATTTTTGATATGGTGATGATAACGGATTTCTTCTTTAATGATGATGCATTGAAAAAGATGACAAAACAATTGCAAGAAGCGAGCGATTTGGATCCAGCGAAATTAGACCGACCAACATTTGAAAAAGGCTTGAAAGAGCTTGTAGGTTCAGTTGAAGGGGATAAATTAATTGCACAAGCCAATTTAAATGGAGCGTTTAAAAAAGTCCCAAAATCGTTAGAGAAAACATTTGTGTTTAACGACATAAAAATGAGGTGGGATGATGATAGTAGGTCATTTAAATCATTTGGAAAGTTAGGGTTAAGCAACATTAAGAACAAACAGATTAATAAATATGTCCAAGGAAAAGTAGAGTTGGTAAAGAAAAGAAGCGGTGATATTATAACGATTTATATAGAAATAGATAGAAACAATTGGTATTTCTTTACGTATACGCGAGGAATTATGCAGGCAATATCGTCTAATGTTGATTTTAATTCCGCAATTACGGAGACTAAACCAGATAAACGAAAATCAAATGTTAAAGGTAAAGGAGTAGAACCTTTCCAATATATGTATTCAACAGAAAGGAAGAAAAGGGACTTTTTAAGAAAATTTGAGGATTAAATTTTAGGTAAAAATCGAATTTTTGCATCAATATAATATATTATTAATTTTGATTATTGGCTTAGCCATTACATGATAAGAAAAAGTAGACATAAAATAGTATTAACAGTTATAGCGCTGTTATTTATTACCATTAGTTCTCAGGCACAATATTCTTCCGAGGAAGAGAAAAAAGATGCTGCAAATGAGATGTTTGATAATGGTGACTATGTCGGATCTATAAAATTATTTTCTCAGCTTTTAAGCACATACCCTAAAGACCCAAGTTATAACTATAAATATGGAACGTGTGTTCTCTATGGATCAAGAGATAAAGAAAAAGCGTTAAAATATTTAAAATTTGCTGTAACAAAAGCAAATGTAGACCCAATAGCTTTTTACTTTTTAGCAAAAGCTTACCATCATAATTATCAATTTGGACCAGCTATAGTTAATTATAATAAGTATAAAGGAAAAACAACAACAAAAGACCACCAAAAGTATCAAATTGGTAGGCAAATTAAAATGTGCCAAAATGGAGAAAAACTTCTAAAAAGCATGACTGATATTGGTGTGTTGAGCAAAAAAGAAATCAAAGCAACAGATTTTTTTAGATCCTATAATTTAAAAGGAATAGGAGGAAAGATAATTGTAAAACCAGACGATTTTAAAACCAAATTAGACATAAAGAATAATGAAAATACCATCATTTATTTAGGAGAAAAGAAGGATATGGTGGTATTTTCTTCATACGGTAAAGGAGGAGCAACAGGGAAAGATATTTATAAAGTAACTAAATTACCTGGAGGAGAATGGAGTAAACCAAGTAGTTTGAGTGATGAAATTAATTCAGAATACGATGAGGACTATCCTTTTTTACATCCTGATGGGAGAACACTCTATTTTAGCTCAAAAGGCTATAATAGTATGGGAGGGTATGATATATTTAAATCGACTTTGGATGCAGCTACTGGAAAATGGTCTTATCCAGAAAATCTTGACTTTCCAATAAATACACCAGACGATGATATCTTATACATCTCCGATATCGATAATCAATTGGCTTATTTTGCTTCTTCGAGGGCAAGTAAGCAGGGCGAGTTAACAGTATATAAAGTCACTGTAGATGCTCCTCCAACAGAAAGTTCTGTTATTAAGGGATTCTTTTTGGCAGAGTCTAATCCAAGTATGAAGTCAGCAACAATAACAGTTAAGGATGCTGAAAAGGATAGGAGGTACGGAGTATATAAAACACATGACGTAACAGGGGAGTACTTATTAACTTTTCCTCGAAACGGAGGAAAATTTAAAATATTGGTAGAAACCACGAAGGATGCACCTGTACATTCTGCAATTATTGAATTGCCAGAGTTAAAGGGATTTAGAGCATTAAAACAAGAACTAAGGTTAGTTGGAGAAGGAGATGATGAAAAATTAGTTGTCAAGAATTTATTTGATGAGTTCGATGAATTTGATATAACTGACCCATTGGTTGTTCAAAACATACTTAAAGAGAGGGCAAAACTTGATGTAAATACTACGGAAGCAGAATTAAACAATACGTTGGCGAATAGTTTAAGCAACGCATTAGAGAATCAAGGTGATTCATATAGTGAGATGTCTGATGATCAGCTTGTTAATAAAACAGATCAAACTGCATCAAAAATTATAGCGCAAACAGAAACGTCTAAAAAACAAGCAGACGCTTCATATCAAATTGCAAATGAAAAAAGCATTAGAGCCAAAGAGCTATACAATGAAGCTACAGCATTATACAATAGTGGAGAAATTGAACAAGCAGATGCTAAAAAGTTTGAAGCAGCAAAACTGATTAATGAGACTGTAGCAGCACTGGCAATAGCTAAAACATTAGATAATGAAGTGATAGAAAGAAAAAGTGATTTATCAAAAGTAAAATCCTTACAAGAACAGATTAATAGCGATATAGATGGTGGCAATAGAGATGGTGCAGAAAACGGATTGAAGGAGTTGGATGAAATTGCCTCAGCAACTTACCATAATGAATCGGCTTTAGAAACAGAAGAAGAGATTATCAATAATAAATTGTCAGAAAAACAAAAAGAATACAACAAGGCACGAGATGCTGTTACCGAACTGTTGAATAGAGAATATGAGCTAACAGAGACTATTAATAAATTAGAGGCAAAGAAAGCAACTACAAAAAAGAAAAGTGAAAAAGCAGATATAGATGCGAGAATTAAGGTCTTAACAATAGATGTTGAAGATACTAAGTTTGACTTAACAAATGCAAGAGTAAAAGCAACTAAAGCTGAGACTGCTTACAATGAAGTGAAAAACCAAGCAGAGACTACCAAGTCAGTTATTGCTGCTGTAGGGGAAGGAGAGAACTCAGTAACTCCTGTTGCGGAAGAAGCTAAACTTCAATTAGAAAATGATATTGCTTATTTTGAGAAGGAAGGGTTAGTAGGGCTTTATCCTTCAGATGAGGTGTTAACTGCATCAACAAATGTAAATGAGGAATACAATTTAGAAGAACACAAAGATGAGTATGAGATAATTGATGATTCAGGCGAGATTATAGATTACAATACAACCCATAGTACAAAGTTAGCCGATGTAGATAATGAGGCTGACCCAACAAAGAGAGCTCATATTATTGTACAAATTAACGAAAGTTGGATCAGAGACATCAATGAAGAAATTGCCATTCGAAAAAACCAACTAAAAACGGAAACCAACACTGCTAAGAAAACTGATCTTGAAGAGAAAATAGCTTCTTTAGAGGCATTAAAAGCGGAAAAACAAAAAGAGGTTAATGAGAATACAGAATTTATAGCCGAAAACACTACGACTAATGCTGTTGAAAATACTAATAGCGTAAATGAAACAACAACTAATGTTGAAGAAGAAGTTAATATAATGAACACAGATGGTAGTATTATTGATTATGAATCGAAATACACTGAAGAATTAGAAGGATTTCAAGGAGAAGATGATTTCAACTCTTATACTAAAAAGGCGGCTATTCATACTAACTGGGCAAATGCTACTGAGCAAGAAATTTTAATTAAGAAAATGGAATTAACAGAAGCTAATGATGCAGATAAAAATAGAATAGAGAATGAGTTAGCCATCTTAGATAACAATTTATTAGAACAACAAGAGTTTGCGGCTCTGTATGATATGCAGGCAGAATCGATGAGAACAACTGAGCCAGTGGTAGAAGAACCATTAGCAAATAATGAGCAGCCAGAGACTAATAATGAAGAACCTGTCGTAGAGGAGCCAGTGACTAACAATGAACAACCAGAAGCTAATAATGAGAATCTATTAACAAATAATGAGCAGCCAGAAACCAATAATGAAGAACCAGTAGTAGAGGAACCAACGACCAATACAGTAAGTAATGGTGGCAATAACTACGAGGAAAAATATACGGCAGAATTAGAGACATTTACAGCAGAAGATGATTTTGATTCTTACACTAAAAAAGCAGCGATTCATAGTAATTGGGCAATTGCTATAGAAGATGAAATAGCAGCTAAAAAAGTAGCATTAGGGACTGCAAATCCTGAAAATAGGAATGTTATTGAAAATGAAATAGCAGTGTTAGAAAACAACTTAATGGAACAGCAGGAGTTTGCAGCGTTATACAATATGCAAGCGGAATCAATGAGAACGACCGAACCTGTTGTAGAAGAACCATTAACAAACAATGAGCAACCAGAAACAAACAATGAAGAACCAGTTACTAATAATGAAACTCCTACAACGAATAACGAGGAGCCAGTATTTAATAATGAGTTGGCAGAAGAAAACTTAACGGTTAACAATTTAGACGCTCCTGAAGATGATTTTTCTAATCTGAAATACAACAACAACTTTAACTATAGATCTACTCAATCAAAAAATACCTTAGCTTCAGTTACTGAGTTAAAGAATGAAGCAAGAGACTTAAAAGATGAAGCGGAAGTAAAACTAAATTCTGCAAATGGAGCTTCTTCACAAGAAGAAAAGGATAAAATAGTTGCTGAAGCAAACGAGTTAACAGACAAATCAAATAGAAAACAAGAGGATATAGCAAAAGTATATGAGAATGCTAACAGAAATGAGTACTATAACAATCAAACAATCATTTCTAAGCTAAAATCAGAAAATGGCGACCCAAGTTCTAACGAAACAATAATGACGGAGTTGTTCATTGAAGAATCCGATAACTATTACGAAGAAGCAAAACAAAAACGTGAAGACGCTATTAACGCACCAAACACAACAGCTAAAGAGTCTGCTCTTCAGAAAGCGTACGAATTGGAAATGAAAGCCATTGAGAAACAAAAAGCGGCAATCAATCAACTGTTCAATGAGAGTGCAGAAGAACTTTATGCCAATACCGAAAATTCAAATGAAAGGACCACTAACCCAGTTGTTGAAGAACCAATTACGAATAACGAACAACCAGAAACCAACAACGAGGAACCAGTAACGAATGTTGAACAGCCAACAGCTACAAGTAATGAGATAACAACAGAAGACGAAAATGTTATATTAAACCTTCAGCCAGATGAAATTATTGAGATTCAAAATAAAGAGGAATATCAAAACTATGCAGAATTAAAGAAAGCAAACAGGAGGTTAGTTAAAGAAGCAGAGGTTGAATATGTTGAAGCAGAGAAGCTTCAGGAAGATGCAAATGATCAAAAGCAATTAGGTGTTAGTTTAAAAGCAATGGCAGAGGGTGCTGCTACAGAGGAAGATAAAGCTAAGAAATTGGCCCAGATTGAGAAATTAAACAACATGATTGCTGAGAATGAAGCAGAATCGGCTAAACGAAAAGAAAGCGCTATTGAAAAAGAGAATCAGGCAAAGGAGGCAAACAATAAATCAGATTTTATTTTGATTAATGCGGAAGAAAATGATGCTAAGAGTATTGCTGCAATTGAAAAAGCAGAGACATTTGATGCTGAATTTTTAGCTGAAGCAATGAATCGAACAACCGAACCAGTTGTAGAAGAACCGCTGGCAAACAATGAACAGCCAGAGACCAATAATGAAGAACCTATAGTAGAGGAACCAGTAACAAACAACGAGCAACCAGAAACTAATAATGAAGAACCTGTAGTAGAGGAACCAATTACGAATAATGAACAACCAGAAACCAATAATGAGAACTCATTAACGAACAATGAGGAACCAGAGACCAATAATGAAGAACCTGTAGTAGAAGAACCAATTACGAATAACGAGCAACCAGTAACCAATAATATTGTTCCAGAAAACATTGATGAAATACCAACCGTGTTAAACAAGTCCATATTTGTGATTAATAACAATGAAGCGGCATACAGTGAAAACAAAAGAATACCAGTTTCGCCTAAATTACCAGAAGGATTAGTCTTTAAGGTTCAGATTGGAGCTTTTAGAAACCCTATACCACAAAATCATTTCAAAGGGTTTGCACCAATTATGGCCGAGGATGCTGGAAATGGCATTACACGATACACAGCAGGATTATTTAAAACATTTAATATGGCGAATGAGGCAAAAAGCTCTATTCGTTCTATTGGTTATTCAGATGCCTTTGTAGTTGCTTTCTTGAATGGAGAGAGAATTAACATTAATCAGGCAAGAGCAATGTTGGATGGTAGTACTGTTGATGAAGGTAACTTTGCAATCAATAATACAGCAACAAATAACAATACTCCAAATAATGAAGAAAATACAACGAATACAAATGCAAGAACGACTAATACAGAAGAAGTGAAGGATGGGGTTTCAACCGATGTAAGAAACATAGATGGAGTTTTCTACTCAGTTCAGGTTGGAGTTTATTCTAAAGAAGTTACTGCAGGTCAATTGAGCAACGTTACACCACTTAATAGTGAAAGAACTTCAAGTGGGTTAATTAGATACACTTCTGGTGTTTTTAAAACCTTAGCTGAGGCAAATGTGGCGAAAGATAGGATTAGAGGGGCAGGCATTACTGATGCATTTGTAGTGGCTTATAATGGAGGAACTAAGATTACAGTTGCGGAGGCAACAAACTTATTGGCTTCAGGTGGTTCAAATAATCCTGTTGAAGACAATCCTGTTGAAGATAATCCTGTTGAAGACAATCCTGTTGAAGATAATCCTGTTGAAGACAATCCTGTTGAAGATAATCTTGTTGAAGACAATCCTGTTGAAGACAATCCTGTTGAAGACAATCCTGTTGAAGACAATCCTGTTGAAGACAATCCTGTTGAAGATACATTTAAAAACGAAAAGCCAGGTTATGAACCTAAGGAAGATTTAAATTTAGAGTTTAGGGTTAAATTAGGAGAATATGAAGAAGATGTTCCAGTAGAAGATGCTGGATTGTTTTTACGTTTAACAGGAAGAGGAGTGAAGAACTATGAAGAAGGAGATAAAACAGTTTATACTATAGGTTCTTTTCCAGATTATGAATCTGCATTAGATTTACAAATAGAGATGAAAGAAATGGGCGTAAAAAAACCTGAGACAATAGTATTTAGAGATGGTGTTGAAATGAATTTAGAAGAAGCATTAGAATTAATGAAAAGCAATCAATAATATGACGGAGACAATAACTAACGAAGAATTAGAGTTAAAAGAACAGGTGGTTAAAGAACATGTATTGGTGTTGTTCGATGATAATGTGAATACATTTGACCATGTGATAGAATTATTGGTGAAAGTTTGTAATCATGATACGATCCAGGCAGAACAATGTGCTACATTGGTGCATTACACTGGTAAATGCGCCATTAAAAAAGGAGCATTTAAAGAACTAACAATTATGGGTGAGATACTAGCCGATAGTGGATTAACTGTAGAAATAAATTAATAAATGAAATTCGTAAAAATTACCTTATACATTACACTAATTAGTGTCGTTTGGGCTTGTGCTACGGTTCCAATTTCTGGAAGGAAGCAAGTTACATTAGTTCCTGAAGTTGAATTAATGAAAATGAGTTTAACACAATATAAGAGCTTTTTGAGTGAAAACCCTCCAATGGCTTCTCAGATTGAGCAGACCAAACAAGTTAAACGAGTTGGGAATAGAATTGCACATGCAGTTGAAAAGTACCTAAAACAGGAAGGACAATCAAAAAGAATTAAGGGTTATAAATGGGAATTTAATTTGGTAGACCAGAATGTCGTAAACGCATGGGCTATGCCTGGTGGTAAAGTGGTGGTATATAAAGGACTATTACCTATAGCTAAGACAGATGAAGGGTTGGCAGTTGTGATGGGGCATGAAATTGCTCACGCGATTGCACGCCATGGAAATGAACGTATGAGTCAAGGAATACTTGCCGCAGCCGGTGGTGTTGCTATTGCTGTATACATGCGAGATAAACCGAAAGAAACCCAGCTGCTCTTTTTAGGAGCATATGGAGTTGGAGCAGGAGTAGGAATGTTAGCCTTTGGAAGAAATCAAGAAAGTGAGGCGGATAAATTAGGGATGGTATTTATGTCTATGGCTGGATATGAACCGAAAGAAGCAATACCATTTTGGGAAAGAATGAAGGGTGGTGGAGGTTCATCCGTTCCAGAATTTTTGAGTACGCATCCAAGTCACGATACACGGATAAAGAGAATTCAAGAATGGTTACCTACAGCAGAATCTTATTATGAGAAGGCAAATTAAACTTCCTGAAATTATTTAACAATCTCCAATCTTTTTGTTATATTTGGTTACAGCTACGTTGCCAAAGCCCCCATAAATGAGAACGAGTATATTTAAAACCGGAGAGACAAGTTCTTTTGCAAAAACAAGCAGAAAGATGTCGAAATTCCTATCATTAGGGGCAGGTGCTTTAGCTATCGTTTATACCTTGTTTATTCATTATTATTTTGAAGCAGATTCATTGGTTCGTTTATTATCAATGATGTTACCTATATTGTTTTTTATTTCCTTTTTGTTTAGCTTTTCCAAAATGACAAACAAAAAACTTTATCATATAATATTTGGGGTGTTTATTGCTACCTCTCTAATCATTCTTTATGGTGCTTATTCGTTAGCATTTGAGAGTGATTATATTATATTAATGTTGGCCATTTTTAGTGTTATATTGGTTGCATTGCCAACGACTAATCAATTGTTAATTTATTTTGGGCTCATATTTATTCCTTTAGAAGTAGCCTTGTTTTTATCAGAAGCAGCTGTTGGATTTACATTACTTATTTCGTTATCATTTGGAGCTGTATTTACGCTGAGTTATATCGTGTCAAGAAATAAGAACAGTTTAAGTTACCGAAGTAGCCAGAATGCAAAAATTTTAAAAACGTTGGTAAACAATACCAACGATTCCATGTTTTTAGTAGACTTTTTTTCTAATGAAATACAGGATGCTAATGAAAATACAAAGGATATATTTGGATTAGATGAGACTGACGAGTTTTTATCAAAAAGCTATTACCAGCTTTTTACAGAACAAGGATTTATTGATTCTCGCAGGGATAAAATAACTCAAAAAATTAACGATGATGGTTATTACCAAACCGATGCAATGTTTAGAAGAAGAGATGGGTCTAATTTTTTAGGACGGTTGCATCTATCTCCTTTTGAAGCTTTAAATAAAAAATATTACTTGCTTCAAATAAAAAATATCGCAGTCCGTAAGCTTTAAAGCGAGAATGATTTATAGAACCAATCTTATTGGTATATTTACTATTAATGGGAACAAGCATTTTTACAACTGGAAGTAAAGGCTCTTTTGCTAAAAGGAGTAGAAAAATGGCAAGGATGGTATCCTTAGGAGCAGGGTCTTTAGCGATCGTATTTTGTCTATTTATATTTTTTTATTTTGAATCAAATGAATTTGTTCGCAATCTTTCATGTGTATTGCCAGTAGTTTATCTGGGGTCGATGATATTAAGCTTTACAAATGTGACCAATAGAACGCTTTATAATGTGATATTCTGCATTTATATTTTCTCCTCGTACGTCATACTATTTATGGCCCATCAGCTTAGTTTTGATGTTGCATTTGTTGTCCTAATGCTTACAGCATACAATATCATATTATTTGCCATACCCAAACCAAAACAGATTCTCATCTACTTTGGGTTAATATTTATTCCATTAATAATTGCAATGTTATTTTCCGATATATCTATTGGATTAACATCATTAATAACGATATCTTTTGGTTACGTGTTCTTGTTAAGCTATGTTATTTCGCAACAAAAGCAGAAGCTGACGATACAAAGTACCCAAAATGGAGAGATATTAAAAGCGTTGGTTAATAACACCAACGATTCTATATTTTTAGTTGATTACTTTTCAAATGAGATAAAGGATGCTAATGAGAAAACTAAAGATTTTTTTGGATTAGAAGACCTCAACGATATCATATCTAAAAAATATTACGAATTATTTTTAGATGAAAACTTTATACCATCCAATAGAAATGAAATAACGCAGCAAATAGGCCAATTTGGGCACTACGAAACGGAAGTGTCATTTAAAAAGAAAGATGGCACCCAATTTTCTGGTTACATGCTATTGTCCCCATTTAAGGCACAAAGGAATAATTATTACTTGATTCAGATTAAAAGTAATTAGAAATTTATTACCCGTAAATACTTTATTTATAACTTCAATAGTCCAATTGCTTCAGCGCATTTTTGACCATCAATGGCAGCAGAGACTATTCCACCAGCATAACCAGCTCCCTCACCAGAAGGATATAATCCTTTAATGTCAGGATGTTGGAAGGTCTCCTTGTTTCGAGGGATTTTAACAGGAGAAGATGTTCTACTTTCGACCGCTACAATAACAGCTTCATTGGTTAAATAGCCTTTCATTTTATTTCCAAAACTTTTAAACCCTTCTTGCAAACGAGTTGCAATTGCTTGGGGTAAAACTTGGTGTAAAGGAACACTTACAATTCCAGGAGTATATGAACATTCAGGTAAATTGTTAGATGTTTTTTCTTTTATAAAATCAACTAACCGTTGAGCAGGAGCAAGTTGTCCTTTCTCACTATTATTACCTGCAGCTTTAAAAGCCTCTTGTTCAATCGCTGCTTGGAATTTTAATCCTGCCAAAGCTCCATACTTAGCATAGGGTTTTAAATCTTCCTCTTCAACAGTAACAACAACTCCAGAATTAGCATAAGGGTTGTTTCGTTTAGATGGCGACCATCCATTGGTGACAATTTCTCCAGGAGCAGTAGCACAAGGAGCAATGATGCCTCCTGGACACATGCAAAACGAAAAGACGCCACGCTGCTTTACTTGTTGAACCAATTTATAAGAAGCAGGAGGGAGAAACTCACTCCTTTCATTACAATGGTATTGAATGCTATCAATTAGTTGTTGAGGGTGTTCAACCCTTACTCCCAATGCAAATGGTTTAGACTCAATTGCTACACCTTTGTCGTTTAACAAATAATAAATATCTCTTGCAGAATGTCCAGTGGCTAAAATCACGTGCTTAGCCATAATTTCTTTTCCAGTATGAGTGATAACACCTTCCACCTGATTATCATTGATAATGATATCAGTAAGTTTAGTATTGAAATGGATTTCACCACCACTGTTTAATATGGTTTCTCTAATAGCAGTTACCACATTCGGTAATTTATTTGTTCCAATATGTGGGTGGGCATCAACTAAAATAGCTTCAGGAGCACCATGTTGAACCAATGTTGCTAAGATGTCATTAACATCACCTCGCTTCTTAGATCGGGTGTATAACTTACCATCTGAATAGGTCCCAGCGCCACCTTCACCAAAACAATAATTTGATTCAGGATTAACAATGTGATCTTTATTGATGGCAGCTAAATCTCTTCTCCTGCTTCTAACATCTTTTCCTCTCTCTAACACAATTGGCTTAAAACCCAGTTCAATTAGTCTCAGTGCCGCGAACATTCCTGCAGGACCAAAGCCTATAATTAGAATTGGTTTGCCAGAGCTTATTTTCTGATAAACCTTTTTGGTGAAGGATGGAGTAGGAGTTTCGCCATCGGAATAGACCTATATTTTTAGTTTGATTTTAAAAGGTTTTCTTCGAGCATCTATAGAACGCTTTAAAATTTTAAATTCAAAATCAATGAAATTAAGTTCTTGAGCTATTTCCTGCTTTAGAAAGTTGTTGTTTACTGCTTCTTCAGGTAAAACGGAAAGTTGAATGGTCTGCATTAAAATTAGTTATAATTCAACATGTTAAGATTACCCTTCAAACGTGAATGATAAAAGGAACATTTTAGAGCTCAGCTTATCAATAGGTGTAGTGAATGGAGTATTGTCATGATCCAATAAATCCTTTAAACCATAAGACATTTTTAACTCGATTCCGAATTTAAAATATTCTAAGTAGAAATCGGTTCCAAAACCAATTTGAGCCATAAAATCATTACGCTTAATAGCAACAATAATGTCATTTGGATTGGTCGAAATGTTTTCATGACCAGCATCAGAGGCCAAATCCAAACTATAAGCTCCACCACCAATAATATAGGCACTAAAATTATTGAGCCTTACCGATTTATATTTTATATTTAATGGAAAATTAATGAGTGTAGATTCAATGTCTTTAGTGTATTGCTTTGGACCTTCAAAAGTTTCAAACGTGTAGGATAAACTTCTTGATGAAAATGCAAGGTTTGGAGTAAATCGTAAACTAAAATAACTGCCAAAATGCATCGATGAAATAATTCCTAAGTTAAAACCTGTGGCAGCTTTAGGTTCTAATACATAAAGACTATCAGCGCCAGGAGAGCTAGGAGGAAAACGTTGTAAAACAAAATCAGCAGAATTTAACCCTAACAAGAATCCAAAATGCATAAACCGATGATCAAACTTGGGTAAGTTTTTGGTCGTCTCTCTTTGTCCATAAACATTTGTAAACAGTACAATAGAGAGAATTAATATGATTATTTTATTTTTATGCATTACCCTTTTCAAGTCTATTAACGACTAAAGTTTAGTTTTATTTGCTTGCTTTGTAAATTGATGCTATTCCAAACATCAATGTGATAGATTGTGTGTCTTTATAACCAATTTTAGTAAGTATTTTCATAAAATTTTCACCATCAGGAAAAGCATCAACTGATTCTGGTAAATAAGTATAGGCGCTATTATCTTTCGATACCAATTTTCCAATACCTGGAAGCATTTTATTAAAATAGAAATTGTAGAGCTGTTTAATAGGAAAAGCTTTAGGTTTAGAAAATTCTAAAATAATAGCGGTTCCACTCGGCCTTAACACGCGTAACATTTCGGTTAATCCTTTTTCTAAGTTTTCAAAATTCCGAACACCACAGCCAACGGTGTAAGCATCAAACGTGTTATCATCAAATTCTAAATTTTCAGAATCCCCTAACTTTAGTTCAATAATATCTTGTAGTCCTTTATCCTTTATTTTTTCTCTACCTACGTTTAACATTCCTTCAGAAATATCTACACCAGTAACCTTTGTTGGATTTAACTTTAAAGCAGCTATGGCAAAATCACCTGTTCCTGTTGCAATATCTAAAATTTGTTTTGGCTGAGTTTCTTTAAGTAAACGAATCGCTTTCTTTCTCCAAATAATATCTATTCCTAGAGATAAAAAATGATTTAAAAAATCATACTTCTTGGAGATATTATTAAACATAGTAGCAACTTGTTCTTTTTTGCTTCCAGTTTCTTGTTTGTAAGGAATAACAGCCATTAGAATTAGATTAGGTTAGCTATTGCTTCTGATAATAGTTGATCTTTATCTATCGGGACAACACCAACACTTTCACAAACTAATCCGCCAGCAAGATTTGCTATTTCAGCAATCATTGTTATTGGTTGATTTAATGCTAAACAAAGAGATGCAACACTAATTACAGTGTCTCCTGCTCCAGAAACATCGGCAATGCTTCTGATGTGTGCAGGGATTTGCTTTTTACCATTTTCATCTTTAATGAAAACTCCATGTTCAGAAAGAGTGATAAAGTTAATCTTGTTGTGCTGAGTACTGTTTAATGTATTGATCGCAGTTTCAACTTCTTTTGATTTAGAAGGGTTAATTTCAATGTTCAAACCTTCTTTTAATTCTTTAAGGTTTGGTTTAAATAAACTAACGTTTTGATAATGGTTAAAATTTCTTTTCTTGGGATCAATAGCAGTTGGTATTTTGTTGCCATTACATAGCGTTACAACTTCTTCAATCAAGCCTTTCGTAATAACACCTTTATCGTAATCTTGAAATATGACAACATCAATTTTTTCAGTATTAATTAGGGAGGTAATAGCCTTAACTAACTTTGTATTTTCTTGTTTAGATAGGGGGGTGTCATTTTCAGAATCAACTCTTATGACTTGATGTTTATTTCCTATTACCCTTGTTTTAACCGTTGTAATTCGTTCTTTGCTCTCAACGATTCCTTTGGCGCTAAGTTTTTCACTTTTCAAAAGCGCATTAAATTTATCTGCGGCACTATCACTACCTATTACTGAACAAAGAATAGGGGTAGCTCCTAAGGCTTTTATATTTAATGCAACGTTCGCAGCACCTCCCAAACGACTATCTTTTCTATTTACAGAAACAATAGGAACAGGCGCTTCAGGTGAAATACGATTAACATCTCCATAGTAGTATGAATCTATCATCACATCCCCAATAATCAAGACATTCAGTTTATTGAAATTCTTAAAAAGGTTAACTATTTCGTTTTTATTTATCATTTAATGCAATAAAGCTAAGGTTTCTTTTATTCGTTTAATGGCTTCAATCAATACTTCATCAGAAGCAGCATAAGAAAGTCTAATGCAATTTGGATCACCGAAAGCCTCTCCTGTAACCAAAGCAACTAATCCCGTGTTAAGTAAATACATGGTTAAATCAGTAGCGTTGTTTATGGTGGTTTCTCCATCAGTTTTTCCAAAATAACTGGTAACATCAGGAAAAATGTAAAAAGCTCCTTTAGGGTTGTTTAATTTTAATCCAGGTATTTCATTCATTAAGGTAAGCACCAGTTCTCTTCTTTTTTCAAAAGAATTACACATTTCTATAGTAACTGATGGATCAGCTTCCATAGCAGCTTGAGCCGCCTTCTGTGCAATACTACAAGTACCTGATGTAAATTGACCTTGCATTTTTACACAAGCATCTGCAATCCACTTTGGAGCCCCAATATATCCTATTCGCCATCCTGTCATAGCAAAACCTTTAGAAACTCCATTAACAGTTATAACTTGGTCCTTTATGAAATCGAATTGAGCAATACTTTCATGTTTCCCAGTAAAGCTAATGTGTTCATAGATCTCGTCAGAAACGACTAATATATTTGGGTATTCCTTTACCAATTGAGCAATGTCGTGGAGTTCATCTTTAGTGTAAACAGATCCACTTGGATTACAGGGAGTGCTAAACCATATCATTCGAGTTTTTTCGGTAATAGCGGCTTTAATTTGTGCTACACTCACTTTAAAATCTTGATCTATTGTTGTAGGTAACCCTACAGGAATAGCACCAGCTATTTTTATTATTTCGTGATAACTTACCCAATATGGAGCAGGGAGTATAACTTCATCATTAGTATTTAGCAGACTCAAAGAGATATTTGCCAAAGCATGTTTCGCACCTGTTGAAACAACAATTTGTTCAGGAGCATAATCTAAGTTATTATCTCGTTTAAATTTTTTTGAAATGGCTTCTCTTAGCTCAGGGTATCCTGGAACTGGAGTATAATGAGTATAGTTTTCGTCAATGGCTTTTTTAGCCGCATCTTTAATAAATTGAGGCGTATCAAAATCTGGTTCCCCAATACTTAAACTAATTACATCCTTACCTTCAGCGATTAACTCTCTACTTAACCTTGTCATGGCCAATGTTTGAGATTCGCTAAGGTTGTTGATTGTATTTGATAATTTATTATTCATGGTAATGATATAGGTGGCAAAGCTAATAAAAATGTAGTTATTTACGTTCTAAATAATGAAACGCGAAAGTTATTTGTTTTTTTATAATTTTACGCCTTGTTTATAGATAAAGTCAATGGAAACATTTTTAGAATTATTAAAATACATTTTGCCTTCACTTATTATGTTTGGAGGTGTTTATTTTGTAATGAATAAATTTTTAGATACAGAGCATAGGAAGCAGTTATTGGCACTAAGACAAGAAAACCAGAAAGTAACAACACCGCTTAGACTGCAAGCTTATGAGCGTTTGGTTTTATTCTTAGAAAGGATTGCTATGGATAAATTGGTGCTTAGGGTTAATAAACCTGGAATGAGTGCTAAATTGCTAAAAACAGAATTGCTTAGGACAATACAACAAGAGTTCGATCATAATTTAACCCAGCAATTGTATACGTCTAATACTGCATGGGACACGGTAAAAAAAGCTAAAGATGAATCGTTGAAGATTATTAATTTAGCTGGAGCTCAAATGAAACCTGATGCAAATGGAGCTGAATTAGGTCAAAAAATTTTTGAGATTATGATGAAACTGGATAAATCTCCTTCTCAAATAACAATTTTGATTCTTAAGAAAGAAATCAGGCAGTTGTTTTAATTGAACGGATTAATCGTTATTCCAAACACTAAATCCATTTGTGTAAAGAAAAAATGTTGCTCAGCGGTATCAGATGGGTCAGGAGATGTCCTAATGTCTGGCATATCTATGAAGCCTTCTTTTAATTCACCTCTTATAAAGAAGTACTTAAAGAAAGTAATGTTTAACCCAACTTTAGCAGCAAAACCATAACCTGCGAAATGGAAAGCATCGTTTCTTTCATTGTTCCATAAAGTAACATTAGACTTAGGCATTAAAGGCCCTAATCCAAAACCGACTAAAGCATTTAGTTGAAGCCTATCAGGATTCATCTTAACCTTTAAAAGTTTTAATACATCATCATTCCGAGTAATTTCTACATTTAAATAGTTCAAACCATCACTATGTTCAAAGAATAGAAAGTCTTTTTCCAATTTAATTTCATCGCTATTGTAAGTGCCATCGTAATTACTATTATCATTAATAGTCCCATCAATATCAACAATTTGATCATTAGGCATGATGTACTTCATATGATCAACACCAATAGAGATATCGATGTTATTATTAATAAAAACCCCTAAGCGAAAATTGGTCTGAGGAATCGTAATTCTATTTGGATTAAAATGAGGATCTAATCCAAATTTAGATTGTCGATCCCTCGCTTTTACGTCATTTAACTTAAAATCATAATTGTTTCCAGTAAAATGAATGTCAGAGTTAGTGTAGTAACCTCTGTTCCATCCCCAAAAAACATATATCCTTCCTTTGTTTGTTTTTGGCTCAGAATACATGGCGCTTTCTTGTGAAAAAGATGGGAATGCCATCAACCCCAAAAGAATGAATATGAAATAATGTTGTTTTTTCATTTAGATTTTTTTGCAAGAATAAGTTTAATATCCATTATAGAACATGTTTTTAATCAGCTTTTAAATATTGTTATTAATTCTCTTGCTGCTTTAAACGGGCTAATTACTCCTTCGGTAACTTGATTTTCAAGCTCTTTTATTTTACTATTAACCTCTTCGTTAGCGTAAAAAAGCGCTTTAATAGAAGAATCTATAGTGTGCTCTAACCAAAATTTGGATTGCAGCTTTCTCGTGTTAGAGAATGAACCATTTGATGTCGTAAGATGAATAAAGCTTTCGATAACTTCCCAAATAGCTGTAATTCCTTTGTTTTCGATGGCAGAGCATGATAAAACTTTAGGTGTCCAACCGTTACTGTTAGGAGGAAATAGGTGTATGGCATTTTTATATTCTTGAATAGCGAGTTTTGCTTTATCAATATTTTCTCCATCGGCTTTATTAATGAAAATACCATCAGCTATTTCCATGATACCTCTTTTAATTCCTTGCAATTCATCTCCTGCACCAGCCAACATCAGCAATAAAAAGAAATCAACCATAGATTTTACCTCTATTTCTGATTGACCAACACCAACAGTTTCAATTAATATCGTATCAAAACCAGCCGCTTCGCATAAAATTATACTTTCTCTGGTAGCTTTTGCAACTCCACCTAAAGTACCTGAAGATGGAGAAGGGCGAATAAATGCACTATCATTAACCGATAAGTTGTTCATTCTGGTTTTATCACCTAAAATACTCCCTCCACTTTTTTTGCTGCTTGGATCAATTGCTAAAACAGCTACTTTTTTATCCTTTTTTTCAATTAAATAAGAGCCTAATGCTTCGATAAATGTACTTTTTCCTACACCTGGAACTCCAGTAATACCAATTCGAACAGAATTACCAGAAAAAGGAAGACAAATTTCGATTAATTCTTCAGCAATTTTTTGATGCTGAGGAGTAGAACTTTCTATTAAAGTGATGGCTTTACTTAAAATTGCCCTATTTCCACTTTTTATTCCATTTAAGTATTCCGTTGCTGTTAAAGCGTTTTTGGAGCTAATCTTTATTTTGTTAATATGTTTTGTCATAATTTATTAGAATAAAAGTAACAAAATTAACATCACAACGTTATATATTAATAGACAGTAAATAGGTTTTAGTCGATAAAATGATTAGATTTATCTATTGTTTGTAATTTGAAGGCACAAATTTACCTATCGCTTAACCTAATATACTTAAATTATGGACGAAGGAATTATCACCGGAATTGTCACCGCAGGCGTTTTATTGGCAGTTGTTGTTTTTGTTTTCATTAGCAGTAGAAAGCACAAGACCAAAAAAAAAAGGATTAGCTAGTAGATAAATACCATTTATCATTTTAATCTTCCTCTTGTGTAATTTAGGATTACGCAAATAGTTAAGTAGTATACTTTTGCTAAAGAAATTACTTATCTACAGAAGAATGATTGAGATAAAAGATTTACACAAATCTTACAAAGTAGGCAAAAGTTCGCTGCATGTATTAAAGGGGATTAACATCAATATTGAAGGGGGTGAATTGGTTGCTATTATGGGCTCTTCTGGTTCTGGAAAGTCCACTTTACTTAATATTTTAGGAATGTTAGATGTTGCGGATAAAGGTTCGTATACATTAGATGGTGTCCCTATAAAAGATTTAGATGAAACCAAAGCAGCAAAATATAGAAATAAGTTTTTAGGTTTTGTTTTTCAATCGTTTAACTTAATTAATTATAAAACTGCATTGGAGAATGTAGCACTTCCACTTTATTACCAAAGAATTTCGAGAAAAGTAAGGCAAAAGACGGCTATGGAATACCTTGAAAAGGTTGGTCTTGCAGAATGGGCAGTTCATTTACCGAGTGAGCTTTCTGGTGGACAAAAACAACGTATAGCAATAGCCAGAGCTTTAGCGGCTCAGCCTAAGGTTTTGTTAGCAGATGAACCAACAGGAGCATTAGACTCTACCACTTCATATGAAGTAATGCAATTAATACAAGAAATTAATGATGAAGGGAAAACCATTTTAGTGGTGACACATGAAACAGACATTGCCAACATGTGTAAAAGGATAGTGCTGTTAAAGGATGGGGTAATTATAGAAGATAAAAAAGTAACTCAGGTAAGGGCTTCAGAACATGTTTAATAGAGATAGCTGGCAGGAAATATTTGAAACCATTTCAAAAAACAAACTGAGAACTTTCCTTTCTGGGTTTACAGTTGCATTAGGGATTTTCATCTTTGTTATTCTGTTTGGATTTGGTAATGGATTGAAAAATTCGTTTCAAGAATTTTTTGTAGACGATGCCACCAATATAATGAGGCTATTTCCGGGAAGAACCAATAAGCCTTATAACGGCTTTAAATCGGGTAGAGTTATCGAATTTGATAATGCAGACTTAGCTGCGATTAAGAAGAATTTTGCTTTTCAATTGCAATACATGACGCCTCGAATAGAAAGAAATTCTACTGTAAAATTCAAAAATAAGTCGAACAACTATGGATTGCGTGCAGTTGCTCCTGGGCATCAATATGCAGAAAAAACCATTTTAATGAAAGGTAGGTTTATTAATCATCAGGATGTAATAAATAAAACAAAGTATGCTGTAATTGGGAGATTAGTAGAGAATGACTTATTCGAAGGAGAAGATGCTTTGGGAAAATACATCAACATCGGTAAAAGATCCTTTAAAGTAGTGGGTGTTTTTCAAGATGACGGAGGAGATAATGAAGAACGATATGTATACACACCATACACTACTAACCAGTTAATTGAAAAAAACACGGATAAAGTAGGTCAAATTATTGTTGCATTTAAGCCAATGATTGGATATGATGGAGCGATGCAATTTGAGGAAGAATTGATGGCTTTCATGAAAAAAAGGCATGACATCAGTCCTTCTGATGAAAGTGGAATTTTCTTGAGAAACGTTGCTGACGATTTAGAGCAGAATCAACAATTTGGTAGCATGTTGCAAATGGTAGTCACTTTTGTTGGAATAGGAACGTTAATTGCTGGTATTATTGGTATAAGCAACATTATGGTGTATGTTGTAAAAGAGCGTACCAAAGAACTGGGGGTTAGAAAAGCAATAGGAGCGACTCCACGATCTGTAATTGCTATGATACTTCAGGAGTCAATTTTTATTACTACTGCAGCCGGTTACATTGGATTGTTTGGAGGCATCTTTTTATTGTCCTCTTTAGGAAATTCTTTAGATGATTATTTTATTAAAAACCCATACATTAATATGGGGACAGCAGTTTTTGCAACTATTTTATTAGTCATTTTTGGAGCTATTGCAGGTTACGTGCCAGCAAGAAGAGCTGCCAGAATTAAACCAATTGTAGCTTTAAGGGACGAATGATGTTAATGTTTAACCGCGATACTTGGCAAGAAATATTTGGCTCTATTAAAAAGAATAAAGCCAGAACAATTATTACTGTGATTGGTGTATTGTGGGGCATCTTTATCTATATCGTTTTATCGGGCGCAGCAAAGGGATTAGACAATGGTTTTGAAGAACGATTTGAGGATGTTGCAATGAACAGTATGTTTGCCTGGGCACAACAAACAAGTGTTCCTTATGCTGGATTTAAAACAGGAAGACCAATACAATTGAAATTAGGTGATGTTCAGGTTTTAAATACGAGAGTACCTGAAATTCAATACATTGCGCCTAGAATTGTTAAGGGCGTTTTTGGAGACGGTCCGGGAAGTGTTGTTCGGGGACAGCGTACAGGAACATATAATGTCTATGGAGATTATCCTGTTTTGTCAAAAATTGCTACTCAAAAAATATACATAGGAGGCCGTTTTATTAATGAAGGAGATACAGAGGAAGACAGAAAAGTATGCGTAATAGGTGAAAGAACAAAAAAAGAATTGTTCGCTAAAGATGAAGAACCTGTAGGAAAGTATATCCGAATAGATAACGTGTTTTTTAGAGTAATTGGAGTTAAAAAGTATGAAGAAGGCGGTGGTTTTGGAGATGATGGAGATATAAATATTCCATTTACTACGTTTAAAAAATTATACAATACTGGGGATAATGTTGGATGGTTGGCTATAGCTGCCTATGATGATGCAGATGTAATGCAGGTTGAAGTAGATGTTAAAAATATTTTAAAGAAAATTCATCAGATTTCTCCAGAAGATGATCGAGCGATAGGTTCATTTAATTTAGGAGAGATTTTTAATAAAATAAATGGCTTTGCTAAAGGGTTAACATTTTTGTCGTTAGTGGTTGGTATTGCCACCATTATAGCAGGGGTGATTGGAATTGGAAACATACTATTGATCTCTGTAAAAGAACGGACTAAAGAATTGGGAGTGAGAAGAGCCTTAGGAGCTACTCCAAGCGAAGTGAGAGGACAAATTATTTTAGAATCAGTTTTTTTAACGATGGTTGCAGGAATATTTGGAATCGTTTTAGGCTCATTTGTACTGAGAGGAATCGATGCGGCAACCCAAGACACGGATATTCCTTATACGAATCCGACAGTACCGATTCCATATGTAGTAGGAGCGCTATTTATAATGGTGGTACTTGGAACATTAATAGGGTTAATACCAGCACAACGGGCAGTAAGCATAAAACCCATTGATGCATTAAGAGAAGAATAATATAAAACTTAGAAATAAAACAAAAACAATAAACGAATGAAAAAAGTATTTAAATACATCCTCATCATAGGATTAATAATAGGGGTTGTTTACGCAGGAGTTTTCTTTGTGTCTACAAACAATCAAGATCCAATTCAATATGAATCAGAAAACCCTATAAGAACAGCTATTGAGAAAAAAACGGTCGCAACAGGAAAAGTGGTTCCTGAAGATCAGGTAGAAATTAAACCTCAAATTTCTGGAATTATACAGGAAGTCTTTGTTAAAGAGGGAGATATCGTGCAAACGGGTGACTTAATTGCTAAAATTAAAGTAGTTCCAAATGAGCAAGCTTTAAACAGTGCAATAGGACGTGTTGATAACGCTAAAATTGTATTAGAAAATAGTGATATAGATTTTAAAAGAAACAAGAAACTATATGATAAAGGAATCATTTCTAATCAAGACTTTATTGCCATTGAATTAAGGTTTAATCAAGCAAAGCAAGAGCTGGTGAATGCTGAAAATGATTTAAAAATTATTCAGTTAGGAACAGCAGGAAGAGGATCTACCAATACTAACATTAGAGCAACGGTTTCTGGAACCGTATTAACCATACCTGTTAAAAAAGGAGACCAAGTAATAGAGAGCAATAACTTTAATCCGGGTACTACAGTAGCAACAATCGCTGATTTAACAGACATGATCTTTGAAGGACAAGTTGATGAAGCAGAAGTAGGTAAGTTAAAAATGGGAATGAATTTATTAATCAGTTTGGGAGCGATTAATGACAAAACATTTGATGCCAAACTTCGATTCGTTGCTCCACAAGGAATGGAAGAACAAGGAGCAGTTCAATTTAAAATAGAAGCGAATGTTGCTTTAGATACTAACTTTTTTGTTAGAGCTGGATACAGTGCTAATGCAACCATCGTTATTGGTAAGAAGAAAAACATCTTAGCAATTAAAGAAGCATTGGTTCAATTTGATGAAGAAACAGAAGAGCCATTTGTTGAGTTAGAATTGGGGGACCAAGACTTTGAAAGAAGAGATGTTGAATTAGGAATCTCAGACGGAATAATGGTTGAAATATTAGACGGGTTAACAGAGAAAGATAAAGTAAAGGTTTGGAACATTACTGAGCCTCTTAAGAAAAAAGGCGAAGAAGAAGACAAGAAAAAGAAAGATTAAAAATATGAGAATTGTATTATCGATAGTAGCCATAGGTTTTTTGAGTGTTGTAAATGCGCAAGAAAACAAAGTGTGGACTTTAAAAGAATGCGTTGATTACGCGTTAGAAAATAATATTTCTGTCAAGCAATCTGAATTGGATAAGAACATTTCCATTGAAGATGTAAAGGCTGCGAAGTGGAATTTTGCGCCAAATTTAAATGCGAGTGCTTCGCACAGTTATAATTTTGGTTCTTCCATTGGGGTTTCTGGAGCAAGAATTCCAGCAGATTTTAGATCTAATAATTTTGGCATTAACTCGTCTATCAATTTGTTCGATGGTTTTGCTAACATTCACACGCTAAAACAAGCTAAAATAGGAGTAGAGGCACAAGATGCTGCTATCATGAAAATGAGAAATGATATTTCATTGAATGTAGTGAATGCCTATTTACAAATTTTATTTGCAAAAGAACAGCTAAAAGTGGCTGAATCTCAATTGGCAATAAGTGAGAATGAGGTTAAACGTGTAGAAGAGTTGGTACAAGCTGGTGTTTTACCTCAAGGTGACTTGTTAAACATTAAGTCTACTATGGCGGCTGACAACCAAAGCTTAATTGTAGCACAAAATACTTTAACGATTACTCAACTACAATTGGCTCAGATGCTACAATTAGATGTGATGAGTATAGAGGTAGAAGAAGTTGCTGTAGACATACAGGATCAGAAAATATTAGGAAACAGTGTAACGGCCATTTATGATAAAGCCAATGCTACTTTCCCAGAAATTAAATTGGCGGAGTTGAATATTATGAGTGCTGAAAAAAGTATTAAAATAGCCCAAGGAAACTATTATCCATCCCTAACCATGAGTTTTGGTGTAAATACGGCTTATCAACACAGACAAGGTTCTACGGATATTGCTCCCTTTTTGTTTAGTGATCAAATAGATGACAACATGGGGCAGTCAATTATAGTGTCATTAAACATTCCAATCTTTAATCGTTATCAGTTTAGGAGCAACGTAAACAAGTCTAAAGTGAATTATCAAAAAATACAGTATACCTTAGAAAGTGAGCGCTTGCGTTTAAGAGAAACGATTCAGACGGCTTATACGGATGCCCAGGCATCATCTAAATCGTATGATGCTGCTACTACCTCTGTAGAAGCACAAACTAAGGCATTTGATTATGCACAGGAACGTTTCTCCGTTGGAGCAATCAATTCTTTTGATTTTAATCAAACAAAAAACAACTTGGTAAACGCACAATCACAGCTGATACAGAGTAAGTATGATTTTATGTTTAAACTTAAAGTATTAGAGTTTTACTTTGGAGTTCCCTTTATAGCAGAGTAATAGAACACAACATTAATAAATAAAAGAGACTGTTGATAGGCTAAAACAAAACTGTTAAAAATATATGACATTATTTTAATAAAGTCAGCTATAATTGCTACATTTATACGATGAGATTAACAATTACAATTGTATTTTTCATATTAATAACAGCAGGTTATAGCCAAAAGAAAGGAACTTTAAAGGTTATTACCAATCCCCGTACAGCCATCATAAGATTGGATACTATTCTACTTAAAAGTAATACTCCAATTCAGATACAGTCTGGAAAGTATATGTTAAAGGTATGGGCTCCAAATAAGAAACTTCAAGAACAAGAAATAACGGTTGTTCCAGACAGCAATATAATGATACTAAAAACACTCACTTTTCAAGATGATTATCTAAGCTATCAAAAACAACTTAAAAAGTACAAATTTAAACGCTTTACTTCACGGTTCCTCCCTATACCAGTCTTTGTTGGTTTAAGTGTCTTTAATTTTAAACGAATGAGCAGTGTTAGTGAAGAAGTAGATATACAGTACAATAGAGCAGTTGAAGCTGAAACGGTTTTCAATGAGTCGGTTTATTTAGATGATATTGAAAGTAATAGAAATACTTTTAATCACGCAAAAGAGGCTTATAATAAAGAGTTAAGTAGTTTGAATCAGGCAAAGGTAATTGCTTATGGAACGGTTGCTGTTGGTGCAATTGTGAGTTGGTATTTTCTTCGGTATGCAAAAAGGTTAGAAAAGCCTAATTATGAAGATAAAACTCTGTTGTCTCATTTTAATTTTAACTATCAAGAAAATAATGGCGTTAATACTTTTGTTTTAACGTATAATTTTTAAATCTTATGAGGAGACTATGTCTTAGGTTTGTATTAGTAGCACTGATTTCATATGGATTAAGCTCGTGTACTAAAAATAAATTAGAAAGTGTAGTGCTGACTACTAACCCACATGAAGAATTCTCTATGATGGTTCCAGTGCGTATCACTGGTATAGGAACATTTATACCCACTCCTGGTAATTGTAGAGCAGTGGTAAGCTTTGAGATAGTACCTGAATATGTTAGTTTTATGAATAACAGACCTTATGTCTTTGTCATTTATAGGGATGGAAATTTTGTAAATACGCTATCAAGTGGTAATGACTATATTAACGATCCTGTTACTTGTTCACAGACTTACACTTATACTATATCTTTGAGATATACTGACGATAGTTTTGAAACTTTAAAATCAGTTCCTGAGTCAGCTTATATTAATTAGGACTCTGTATTTAATTCTCATCAGCAACAGTGGCATAGCCAACCAGCTTATCGAAATTATCGTTTAGTTCTCGATGGTAAACTAAAATGGAGTATTCGTTTTTGGTCTCGTAGTGTGAACCCTCAACTACAGAAATGTCTCCAGTATTTTTGGATCCATCTTTTACAAAACAATAGAGGTAATTGTAATAACCTTGTTTTACCAATATTTCTTTGTGGTAGCGTAAATTAAGGGTATCATAATCTAACTTCAATTCTTCTTTAAATTTCCAATCGCAGAATTTCCCAAATAAATAGAGGTTACCATCATTTAAAGGTGGAGTATAGGGTAAAGTAAAATGAACCTTAACATAGTCCGCTTCAGATTCACTGTCTGTCCCTTCATTACGTTTAATTAAGAAATTTCCATTTATATCAGCTTGAGAATAATATTGTTTAAACGAGCGCCTTTCATCAGGTAAAAGATAAACATGGTTTAGTTTGTCATGTGCTTCAAATTTTATTTTTTTAACCCTTATGGTATTGTACCTGATACTCTTAATGTCAAACTCTCTAAACTCGTTGTTGGCATCAAACACATTCTCGCTGTTGTTGTAATCATAGTTCAGCTCAGTATCATTAATAAACTTAGGTTTTAGACCTGTAATGGCATTATCCCATCGGTAGTTTTGCATCAATACAACATTTAATCTTCCAAAAGGATCTTTAATGTCGTAACCGTCATGGTTAATTTTAAAGTCAATCTCTTGTCTAAAATAACTTTCATTTACATCAGTAGCCCTTTTAATATTCATGGTGATGCCAACGTTGCTTTCAAAAACCATGAAACGTTTAGTAAGTATAGGGTTTTCTTTTTCGTTCACCTTATACACCATAATGACATAATTTCCAGATTTTGTGAGCTTCATATTTTCATTAGGAAAACTCATGTTGTAGTGTGTATAGTATAGATCCGTATTATTAGAATATTTAAAATCAAAGATTTCATCTTCATAAAAACCGTCAATGTATTCGTTCTGATCTAACGCTGAAACTTCCCAGTTAGCATCACAGTGAATTATAGTGTAATTGTAAACACTATTCTCTCTTCTTAGGTCATCAAAACTAAGTTTAATAGTCTCCCCTCCATTTAGACTAATGATAGGGTAACTCATTTCATTTCTGGTGTTAAAAAGCAGTACCGTTTTTATGCTGTCATCGTATATATGGTCATCATATCTAATGTAATTTTCTATGATGTAATCATCATCATCGTCAATAATCTGATTGGAACTACATATCACAAATATGAGCCCTAATAAGACGGTAGAAATAGTTGTAAATTGCGCGAAACGATTACTCATTAAAATTAAATTTGTTGGTAAAATTACGATATTGAACCAAGCAATTTTGGAACCAATCTAAATTATTACAAATTCTTATTAATTTGCTTTGAAACATCATACTATTTTCTAATTTTGTTCTCTTATTCCACAAACATAGATATATGTCAAAAGACGTAAGAATTCGAAAAGGCGTAAACATTAAGTTAAAAGGCGTGGCCGAAAAACTTTATGATAACCCGGTTTCTACTTCTGATATTGTTTTAAAACCAACTGATTTTCCTGGATTAATACCTAAGTTATCTGTTAAGATTGGTGATAAAGTTAAGGCTGGATCTCCAATTTTTTATAACAAGGAAAATGATAAGGTCTTGTTCACTTCTCCAATTAGTGGTGAAGTAACAGAAATAAATAGAGGAGAAAAAAGAAAGATTTTAGAAGTAAAAGTGAAAGCTGATGGAGACATCGCTTACGAGACGTTCAAACAAGGAGATCCGAGCAGTATGTCTCGAGAGGAAGTCTTAGATAATATGTTGAAAAGTGGTGTTTGGCCTTTTATTCGTCAACGACCATTTGACATTGTCGCTAATCCTATGGATGCTCCCAAAGCAATTCATGTAACTGCTTTTGATTCGGCTCCTTTAGCTCCTGATTATGGATTTGTTGCTCACGGACAAGGAGAAATATTACAGGCTGGATTAGATGCTTTAGCAAAATTGACATCAGGAAAAGTTCATTTAAACATTACAGGTAATGCAAATGCTGATGCAGCATTTACTGCAGCCAAAAATGTTCAGATCAATAAAATTTCAGGACCGCATCCAGCAGGAAATGTTGGTATACAAATGCACCATATTGAGCCAATTAATAAGGGTGAAGTGGTATGGGTGTTAAATGCATTGGATGTATTAACAATAGGTAAATTATTTAAAGAAGGAAAGTTTGATGCTTCCAGAGCTGTTGTTGTTGCCGGATCTAAAGTAACTGCACCTAAGTATGTTAAAACTGTATTAGGAGCTAATGTTTCAGATATTTTAAAAGGAAAGACAGAAGAAGGCGGAAGGTACATTAGTGGAAATCCTTTAACAGGAACTCAAATTAAAGAAGATGGACATCTTGGTTTTTATAATTACCAGTTAACGGTAATTCCAGCGGGTGGTGAAAATAGATTTATGGGATGGTTACCATTCTTAGGTTTTAATGGGTTTAGTCTATCCAGAACTTCATTCTCATTTTTAGCTCCAAATAAAGAACGTGATTTGGATGCGAATATGAATGGAGAAGAAAGAGCATTTGTAATGGCTGGGGAGTATGAGAAAGTTTTTCCTATGAATATTTATCCGGTCCACTTAGTAAAATCAATGATTACACAAGATATAGACTTAATGGAAAGCTTAGGTGTTTACGAAGTAGCGCCAGAGGATTTTGCATTATGCGAGTACGGATGTACTTCAAAAATAGAAACACAAAAAATTGTAAGAGAAGCTTTGGATTTAGTAAGGAAAGAAACGACCTAAATCTCTAAATAGATCAAAATAGATGAAAGCATTAGAAAAATTCATGCAAAAAGTAAAGCCCAAGAGTGATGGGAAATTTCCTATAGCTCATGCTATATGGGATGGAACCTATACCTTCTTATTTGTTCCTGGGCATACGAACAAAAATGGTGTACACATTAGAGATAGTGTGGATTTAAAAAGAACCATGATAATAGTAGTAATGGCGTTAATACCGGCATTATTATTTGGAATGTACAATGTAGGGCATCAACATTTCTTGGCTATTGGAGAATGCTTAGCTGGAGATAATGTCTGCAACCTGTTTTGGGATAAATTTTTATTTGGAGCAATCAAAGTATTACCATTAGTTGTAATTTCTTACGGTGTTGGGTTAGGAGTAGAGTTTATCTTTGCTGCCATTAATAAACACCCAATTCAAGAAGGATTTCTGGTTTCAGGGATGCTAATTCCATTAATTGTACCAGTTGATATCCCATGGGCTATGTTGGCTGTAGCAGTTGTTTTTGCTGTAATTATTGGAAAGGAAATTTTTGGTGGAACTGGAATGAACGTATTGAATGTTGCTTTAGTAACTAGAGCGTTCTTATTCTTTGCTTATCCAACAAAAATGTCTGGAGATAAAGTTTGGACCAATACAAGCTTAGAAGAAGGACAGTCGTTGGTTGATGGTTATTCAGGAGCAACTCCATTAGGAAATGCAGTAGAAGGTGGTGTTGAGGCAATTCCTTCTATTATGGAGTCGGTAATAGGATTCGTTCCTGGTTCAATTGGAGAGACTTCTGTTATTGCCATTGGAATAGGAGCTTTATTATTACTGTTTACAGGTATAGCAAGTTGGAGAATTATGCTTTCAACATTTGTAGGAGGGTATGTAATGTGTCTGATATTTAATGCTGTTGCTGGAGAGAACTTATTTATGGCAGTTCCAGCACTACATCAATTAGCATTAGGTGGGTTTGCATTTGGTTTAGTATTTATGGCTACCGATCCGGTAACTGGAACACAAACAAATTCTGGTAAATGGGTATATGGTTTTGTAATTGGATTTTTAGCAATACTGATAAGAGTTGCTAATCCAGCGTATCCTGAAGGAATGATGTTAGCTATTTTAATAGGTAACGTGTGCGCACCATTAATTGATCACGTAGTTATCAATTCAAACATTAAGAAAAGATTAAAACGAGTTAAAACAGCATAATTATGGCTATTAATAGAGATAGTAACGTATATACAATTGTTTTTGCTACTGTTATGGTAATAGTAGTTGGAGGAATATTAGCATTCATTTCAATGAGTTTGAAACCACTGCAACAAGCAAACGTTAAAAACGAAAAGATGCAAAACATACTTCAATCAATTGGTATTGAAGCAACAGATGGTGTAACAAGAGAAGAGGCAGGAGCAAAATTTAATGATTTTGTAAAGAGGAGAATAACCATTAACTATAACGGAGAAATCTTAAGCGATAAATCTGTTGAAGATGCAATAGATCCATTGGATAAGTTAGATGCGTTTAACATTGATTTGAGAAAAGAATACTCAAGATATGTTAAGCCTATAATGAGTAAGAATAAGGGTGATGATGCTGCAATTAAGGATGCATTGTCCAAATCAGCGGATATACATTTTCCAATCTTTGTATGTGAGGATGGTGGACAAACGTATTATGTTCTTTCTGCAAGTGGTAAAGGACTATGGGATGATATATGGGGTTATGTTGCTGTGAAATCGGATATTATAACGATTAATGGATCAGTGTTCGACCATAAACAAGAAACAGCAGGATTAGGTTCTAAGATTAATGAGGATTGGTTTCAGGATCAATTTATAGGAAAAACAATTGAAGAAAATGGATCCTATTCACCAATAGGAGTTTTAAAACCAGGTAAGGATTTAAATAATCATCAGGTTGATGGAATAAGTGGAGCTACTTTTACTGGAGTTGGTGTTGATGAGATGTTAAGTAGAAGCATGGAAGTGTATTATAACTTCTTTAAAGCAAACTCTGAGTTTAAAAAATAAGATATTTTAAGATAAAGCTATGAGCGAAGAAAAAAAATCAGCACCATTATTCTCTAAAAAGAATATGGCATTAATTAAGAACCCGCTTAATACAATTAATCCTGTAACAATACAGGTATTAGGTATTTGTTCTGCTTTAGCGGTAACAGTGCAGATGGATAATGCCATTGTGATGTCAATCGCAGTAATGGCAGTATTGGTAATAGGAAATGTACTGGTTTCATTAATGCGTAACATTATTCCTGGTCGTATTAGAATTATTGTACAATTGGTAATTGTTGCTTTTTTGGTGATTTGTGTCGATCAAATATTGAAAGCCTATGTATATGATGTATCAAAGTCTCTTTCTGTATTTGTAGGCCTAATTATTACAAACTGTATTATTATGGGAAGATTAGAGGCCTTCGCTTTAGGAAATAAACCTTGGGCATCTATTTTAGATGGCGTAGGAAATGGATTTGGATATGGGTTAGTACTGGTAGTCGTTGCTTTCTTTAAAGAAGTATTTGGTTCAGGAACATTAACTATTCCTGGTCTTGGTAAATTAACAATTGTACCAGAATCTTTTTATGCAATGGATTACATGGATAACGGATTAATGTTATTGCCACCATCATCATTATTTATAGTTGGAATTTACATTTGGGTACAAAAAGCAAGAAATCCAGAACTAATAGGAGAATAAAAGAATTAACGTAAAAGAATAACAATGGAATACATTAACATATTTATAAAAAGTGCTTTTATTGACAATATGGTTTTCACTTTCTTTTTTGGAATGTGTTCATATTTAGCAGTATCAAAAACGGTGAAAACTGCAACAGGATTAGGGGCAGCAGTAATTTTTGTACTATTGATTACAGTTCCAGTTAACTATTTATTAGAAACATATGTACTTAAAGAAGGTGCACTGTGGTGGTTAGATGGAGAAGGGGAGACCTATTTTGCAAAACAAGATCTTAGCTTTTTAAGTTTTATCATGTTTATTGCAGTGATTGCATCAATTGTACAATTGGTTGAGATGTTAGTAGAAAAGTTTTCTCCAGCATTATATGGAGCTTTAGGGATATTCTTACCCCTAATTGCTGTGAACTGTGCAATACTTGGAGCTTCTTTGTTTATGCAACAAAAGCAATTTGCGAATATAGGAGAAGCTACCGTTTATGGATTAGGTTCTGGATTTGGTTGGTTTTTAGCCATCGTGTTAATTGCAGCCATTAGGGAAAAAATTAAATACTCACATATTCCTGGTCCTTTGAAAGGAGTGGGTATGGCGTTTATTCTTACAGGTCTAATGGGATTAGCTTTCTTAGGCTTCTTAGGATTTGAACTTTAATAAATTATTAAGATTTAGAGATTATGGATTATAGCGTAATAATAATAACAATTGTCGTATTCTTTGTTGTAGTAATAGTGCTAACGAGTGTGTTATTATTTGCCAAAGCGAAATTGATGCCTTCTGGTAAAATAAAGATTACGATCAACGGAGAAAAAGAGTTAGAGGTTAATGGTGGAGATACTTTATTGAATACGTTAAGTAGTCAAGGTATTTTTCTTCCTTCTGCCTGTGGTGGAGGTGGTACTTGCGCTCAGTGCATATGCCAGGTACATAGTGGAGGTGGATCAATATTGCCAACTGAAGTACCTTCTTTTTCGAGAAAAGAGATTGCTTCTAACCATCGGTTAGGATGTCAAGTGAAAGTGAAGGAAGACATGGAAGTTGAAGTTGAAGAAGAAATTTTAGGGATTAAAGAATTTAAGGCTAAAGTCGTATCCAATTACAATGTTGCTACTTACATTAAAGAATTTATTGTTGAGGTTCCAGAGGACATGAATTATAAAGCAGGAGGTTACATTCAAATTAATGTTCCTGCTTGTACCATTAAGTTTTCAGATATGGATATTAAAGCACATCCTCAAGATCATCCGGGAGAACCAGATAAGTTTGAGAAAGATTGGGCAGAGGGAGATTATGCGATTAGGAACTTAGTAATGAAGAATGATGAAGAAGTAATTAGAGCGTATTCTATGGCTTCTTATCCAGCAGAAGGAAGAAAAATTATGTTGAATGTTAGGGTTGCTGCGCCACCATGGGATAGAGATAAAAATACATGGATGGATGTGAACCCTGGAGTGGTATCCTCTTATATATTTAATCAAAAAGAAGGAGATGAGGTTACTATTTCTGGACCTTACGGAGAATTCTTCATCAATCACTCGGAGGCAGAGATGTTATATGTTGGAGGTGGAGCAGGAATGGCACCTATGCGTTCTCATTTGTATGAGTTATTTAAGACCATTAAAACAGGTAGGACAGTAACGTATTGGTATGGAGGTCGTTCAAGAGCAGAATTGTTTTACATCCATTACTTTAGAGATTTAGAGAAAGAATTTCCAAATTTTAAATTCTACATGGTATTATCGGATGCATTAGAATCAGATAACTGGGTGAACAAAAAGGATACTAATGATCCAGAAGGAGATGGTTTTACAGGTTTTGTACACCAAGTGGTTATAGATGAGTACCTAAACAAACATGAAGCACCAGAAGACATAGAGCTGTATTTCTGTGGACCACCTATGATGAACGTTGCTGTTCAGAAAATGGGAGAAGATTTTGGTATGCCAGACGAGAACATAAGATTTGATGATTTTGGTGGATAACCAAAACTGAATAGAATTGAAAAGCCTCAACTCAGTTGGGGCTTTTTTTAGCGCTCAACTTTTAATATTTTGAGTACTTTTAGAGGATGAGGTATGTATATCTTTTTATAATCATATTGAGTTACTTTTCTGTTCAATCTCAGGAAGATATAATAAATACTAAATCTAATAATGGATTTGATTTTAATAATTCAAATATCAAATTTGATATAAAAAAAGGAAAACAAAATGCTGCTCCTACAATTTATATTATTGAGCCAATTGACGCTGTTATTCTTTCCAAGAGTAATAGTATCAATAATTTAAATAAATTGTTAAGTGTTCTTGAAAGTGATGAGAATAAGGATTGGGCTGCACATTTAATATTGTCAGCTTACTTTAAGCAGGACAAGTCAAAATTGAATTTATTTAATATCGATTTACTTAACTGGAGAAAAGAGAAAAAGTTTAATGACATTATAATGTGGAAGGAGCTTATTAGTTTAGAACAATCTCGTAATAATTTAGAAAAAGAAGTTGTTGACTATTCACGAGATAGAGCTTTTGTCGAAATATTTGGAGTTACAAACACATTTTTTTCCTTAAATTATGAAAGAGCATTGTTGTCAACAAGGAATAACATGGCAGAGTTAGCATTAAGAACAGGTTTTGGCTACTCATACTTTAAAAATTATAATAGTCATCTTTATGGAGTACCTGTTGAAATTATTGGAATTGTTGGGTATGGAATATTTAGACTCGATGCTGGTATTGGTTATGTGCAGCATTATAGGTCAAAAGCAACGGAACAACAAGGTGGATATATATTTAATGGGGAAGGTGGGTATTTTTACCATTACTCTGTACGTATTGGGGTGAGAATAATACCTACTATTAAGGAAGGAAAAAGTATATTTCTTAGACTTTCAGTGGGTGATAATTTAACACCTGAAAAATTAGTCAGAAATTATCAAGGAGTTGAGTCTAATAGTTCAAAATTGAAAAAAAATGCACTTGCAGACGTGACCTTTGGATTTTATTTTTAATAGTTCAAAGATCAACTCTATTTCTAAAATCATTCTACTCTACAAATTATAGTTTAAAATCAAAAAAACTCAACTGCAATGTAACTAAGGAATTCAGAGAGTAGTGCCCCTAAAATCAACATGGAAAATGGATTTATAGTCCCTAAAAGAACTTAAATCAAGTATTTGTTCGTGCTTTAATATGAATATTGTAACCTTCTTCGTTTTTTTTCGTTTAAGAGTATTGAACTCTTAAAATTAGGAGCTATGAAAAAGTTGTTGATATTACCGATTACCCTATTATTGTTTAGCACCACTATGCTTTCACAAGTTACTTTTACAGGCTATTTGGTGGATGCTGACGATAAAAAATTAAAAGATGTTGAAGTGAACCTCTTTAAAGGAAATGAAAAGCTTTCCACAAAAAAATGGTCTAAAAAGTTCGACTATAACTTAGAGTTGGAAACCTATTATACCTTGGAGTTAGTTAAAGTAGGTTTTATACCTAAGAGAATTGCTATTTCTACTTTTGAAGGAGATAAGGGAGCAGAACCTTTTATGTTTGTTATGGAGCTTATTGCCAAAGAAGATGGGGTAGAAGGGATGGACGAGGATTATCCTTCTGCATTGATCAAATACAAAAAGAACGAAGGTTCTTTTGATTTTGATGCAAAGTATGCCAAAAATCTAAAGAAAGAGGAAAAAGAAGCCGCTAAAAAGAAAAAGGAAGGAGGAAACTAAAATCCTGATTTTCTCATAAACATTCTCACTTTCTCATATTCAGGAGAATGTTTTCTATAAAACTCAATTTTCTCACTGTACATCTCTTCTTTATTTACATTTTCAGTGATAAAAGCTCTTAGATTTTCTGTTGTAACAGAATCAGCTTTATAATTGGCCGCCATGTATTCCGAATCAATAAACTGAACATAAAATTCATTTTTACCTGTCCAACCATATTTAGAAAATAGGTATTTTCCCTCGTCTTTACTTTCTATATTGAAGATGTCGTATCCATCTATTTCAGTAGCGTAAGCCCTATAACTTTCTCTCGATTCTAATTTGTTCCCTTTCCCGAATTGCTTATGATAAACCTGAAAAACGGACTTAGCCAATTTAGTGATTGATAATTCTTCTCTTCCTCCTTCTTCATTGAATGAAACCCAATCATCTATCAATTTCTTATCTACTTTTACAGACTCTTCATAAGTATTCAATTCAACCTCTCCTTCATAAGGACAGGCCATCAATATTAATCCAATAAGGCTTAAAGTTATGTATAGTAATTTCTTCATCGTTATTGTATTTCTTCTCCTGGTTTAACTACTGTTACCCATTTACCAGGTTTTCGAGCATTAATTTTATTATCATACATGGCTTCACAAGATACAGTTGGCAAATAAAATTTACCTAAGTATGCAGCGTTGAGCAAGATACGGAATGTTTTGGTTTTACTTCTTCTCAAATCAAAATAGCTGTAAACCCTATCATCTCTAATGTTCTGATAGGTAGGAATGTCAGCAGAATGAACACTTGTAAAACCATCCATTCTGGAGTTATGAATTTCCCAACCAGAAGGAAATATTTGAGTTAATGCCATTTCCTTGTAATGCCCTAAAACACCTGGATTGGTCACTTTTATTTCAGCAATAAAGTCTGTTCCTTGATCTAATTGTGTCACGTCAATTTCGGTTCCTTTCATATTCAGATAACGAATATTCATTTTTAAATTGTTAGAAGCTGAAGATTGATCACCAGTTTCAGGAATTCCTTCGAGCGTTACCCTTGCATAGATAATTCCTTTACCGTTATTCTTAACGGTAACTTTTCCATCAGCTTTTCCTCTTAGTTTCATATCAATTTGAGAAACAGGTTTTTGAGTGGAGGCTTTCACGCTTCCTTTACCAGTGTTATAGTTAAAACTCAATTCCTTAGATGTTCCGTCTCCTCCTGCAAATTTGGACATTGCTATTAAACAATAGGCTGTAGACTGCGTGCTCATCCATCTTCTACTACTTAACGCACCAGAAACTTCTTTCATAATTGATATGGCTTTAGAACGTTGTTTCATTAAGCTCATCGTTTCTAATATCATAGCTCGGTCTCTATCACTAGAACCATAACTGTAGGATAATTCAGAATAATTATTGACAGTACTACTTAGTTTATAAACCAGTTTTTTCGCGACTTCTGGTTGACCAGCCAAAACATAAGCTGCTGCTAATCTCCATTTAGTCTGAGAGGAAATACCTGCTTTCTCCCTTAGTCTATTCATGGCGCCTAATTGAGGTTTTTTAGCTAAAGCCAATGTATAAAGTCTATAAGCTTGAACTAAATCTTGGCTTTTATAGTAGTATTTATTGTTTTTAGATTTAGGAGACCAGTTGCGAGCTGTCTTTCTTTGGTACTTTATCCAATTCGCTTTAAAGCCAATCGGGAGTTTGTAGCCTTTCTTTTCTGCTTCAAGCATAAAGTGTCCAGCATAACTCGTTCCCCAATCATTAGCCGAATTGGCATTTGGCCAATAACCTAATCCTCCACTTGGTTGTTGGAAAGTTTTTAAACGTTTTATAGCACCTTTTATATTTGTACTAATCTTAGACTTCATTTTAGCATCAACCTCCATTACATTGCTTAAGAACAATTGAGGAAATGCTCCAGAAGTAGTTTGCTCTACGCAACCGTGAGGATATTGAGTTAAATACTTTAATCTTCTTCCAAAATCAATAGGAGGGATGCTCGATATTTCAAGTGTTCCTTTATTGGTTCCGGACATTCCAATAGGAGTATAGTCTTGACTCCAACTTTGACCAGGTTCAATAACCGCATCAAAATAATCAACAACTGGTGGATTAGGATTACGAACATCAATTTCAATGTCGTATTCTGCTTTCTCTTTTCCACTTCTTACCACAACCTTAACCTTACCCACACCAAGTCGCTTGGCAACTTCTAAATCAAAGTTGACGACTTGATCTCCAATTTCATTAAAGGTAATGTTCTTTTTAGCACTTCCCTTGAAGTACTTATTGGTTTTGACTTCAACAGAAACATTCTTAACATGTTTTTCCATAGCAAAAACCGTTACAGGAAGTTTAACTGATTCGCCAGGACCAACAACCCTTGGTAATGTTGCTAATACCATTAACGGTTTCCTCACGGGAGTAGTCTTATGAGTCCATCCATACGCTTCATCTTGTCCAGCAATAACCATTGTTCGAACAGAACCAACATAGCGTGGCATTTGGATTTTATGAGATCTATTGTCTCCACTACCTAGTTCAAAAGGACCAATGAATTTAACCATAGGTTTAAAACGATTTGCTTTGTTTCCTTTTGCTCCTTCATTTTCACCATCTCCACCAATAGAGAACAGTTGCGCAATTTTTCCGCCATAGGCTCCCATTACATGATCATACATGTCCCAAGTCTTAACACCTAATGCTTCTCGAGCATAAAAGCTTTTCCATGGGTCTGGAGTCTTAAAACGAGTTAAATCCAGTAAGCCTTCGTCAACAATAGCAATGGTATACGTCATCGCTTTGCCTTCTTTTTCTTTTACATTAAGCGTAAACTCTTCCTCGGGGGCCAATACTTTAGGCATGTTTAATACGGGTTGAATCTTTGTGTTAGGATCTTCAACCAGAATTGGAATAACACCATAAAGCCGTATAGGCAAATCATTAGCTGTATATAAATGTGGTTGAACTAATGTTATGTTTACATAAATATTAGGGGTCATTTCTTCAGTGACTTTAAAATCAAAATTGGTTTCCTTTTCCTCGGTTTCTACCCAATAGGCATCAATTACTTTAGAACCAGATTCAATGCTCACTAAAGCTCTTCCATCTTTAGATGAAGGAAAGTTTACTTTAACCCTTTCACCAACATCATACTTTTTCTTATCTGAGCTAAAAGAAAGCATTGATTGTCCGCCAGGGTTTTCTCGCTGTGCACGACCAGCCCAACCTGGCCAGTCCATATAAACCGTTTTACCAGTTGCATGACCACTGGCAGGATCGTAAACCCTCACTAAATACCTTCCCCATTCAGGATAATCAACCCTAAAAGTAAATTTACCTGAACCGTTTTTTGTGTTTACCGTTTTCTTAACAATTGGATTGTGGTAAGAACTACTTACATAAGAGGCAAGATTATCAACTCCTGAACTCCACCACCAGCGCCATTCTACTTTGTATATTTCTACTTCTAATCCTGTTCTGGATACTGGCTTGCCATTTTCGTCAACAGTAACTACATGTACTGTTTGTCCTGTATCGGTAAGTAACATTCCTCTTGCCTTGTCCCCTTTAGGCAGTTTAATCCCTACATAAGATTCATATGGAGAGTAGGGAATTGAGAATCGGTCAATACTAAAATCACCACTTTCTTCAAATACTCTGGCTACAAAATTTGCTTTTAGCATTCCAGGTGCTTCATCAGAAACATTAAGGTCAACATTTACCGAAGCATTTCCATCATTATCTATTTTTCTATCGAATACTGTTATTTCTTCAGATTCAAACCTTCTTGCAGGGTCATCAAATTCATAGTCTGGGTACCTCTTAAAGGTAGTTTTAGATTGAAATAGGGTAGTGGTAATGTTCGCTTTTAAATTTCGTGCTTTTGCACCGTGCAACCATTTTACATTTAAATCTCCCGAAATATCACTATTGAGAGTGGTTAGCTTATCAACGCCAAAATCTAACTTAATTTTTAAGCGATTTGGTTTAATCGTTTCAATCTTAATGTTTTTTCGGAATGTAGCGCCACCAACTTTAATCTTGGCAGTCCAATTACCAGTAGGAGCATCGGCTTCCGTTTTGGTAGAAAAATTATAAAAACCATTTACACCAGTCGTTTTTACCATTTTGGTCACGAGCTGCCCTTGAGGATTAATCAGTTCAAATGACACTGGATGGTTTTTTGGTAATAACTTGTCTTCATCCTCTAAAATAAACATGACATAAAGAGAATCTCCAGGCCTCCAAACACCTCTTTCTCCATAAATAAACCCTTTAATTCCTTTCTGAACAACCTCTCCTTGAACATCAAACTTACTCAATGATAAAGATGAACCATCATCCAGTCTTAAATAACCTCTTTGCGGGCCTTTCTTTGCAATTAATAGGAAGGGTTTTTTCTCCATGTTTAGAGAAGCTAGCCCTTCATTATCAGTTTGAATGGTACCTAACAATTGTTGCTGGTAATTGTAAACTTCAATGGTTACCCCAGAAAGTGGAGCTGTAGTTCTTAAGTCAGTTACAGCAAAGTGCATTTCCTTGCTGTTTCCAGCTTTTGCAATGATTCCTAAATCAGAAGCCAACACATTTCTACTAACAGTCCTTCTTTTCCCATAATACGATTTAGTACATGGGTCATCTCTATCTCGGTAGTTGTAACCATAATCATCATAGTAGTAGTAATCATCATAATAATAGTCATCATAATAATCCCAATTACTCTGCTCCGCTTCATCATCTTCATCCCAATTGTCTTCCATGGTTTCCATTTCAGCCTCATTGGCATCATCCCCTTCACAAGGATATAACGAGAACGATTTTTTAAAACTCAATTCTATCTTGTAAATAGCACCTGGTTCCGTTGCAATGAATTTAGATAGGTCCAATGAAAATGTATTCCATTTGCCAAAATCGATTGGAGATTTAGAGTTAAGCTGAACTGTTTCTTTATGAACCAACCTTCCAACTCTTTTTAATTGTCTATTGCCATCCAATTGATTTACCTGCAAGAATTGCGCTACGTTGTTTTCAAAAATTTGAATGATACGTACATTAACAGCTTTAAGGTTTACTGCTTCGAATGGAAAAATTAAACCATCAGTACTGGGTAGAATAACCCCTTTACCAATTAATCGGACAGCTGGCTTGATGTCTTCAAAAACGATTTCAATCTCAGAACCTTCCTTCATCTTATAGTTTAAGATGTTTTTTATTCCTGCGTCTATGTATAATTTCCTTGAACCTGTTTGACGAACAGGTGGATAAACTCGTATTTGATTGTTGTCAATAATGTACCGTAAAGAATTATTACCTTTTAATCGAATTAAACCTCTAAGATTTTGAGTTTCATTTAAAGGATCCGAAAATTCAAGAAGGACATATTGTTCAGGCTGTTGAACTACCTCTATGTTTAATACCTTAAAGTCACTCAATGATGGTATTTCAACCACTTCTTCTCCTTCAGAATCTTCAATATCAATAACATCACCATTCCAGTTTACGATAACTTCTTCTGCGGTTTCTTTCCTTACAACCTTTTCAATGGTAAAATGATGCGTTTTTCTATCTGATTCGTGTTCCCAGGTAATCTTAAGCTGCTTGTCATCTTGATTGGCGGAAAGCACTTTTTCAATGTCTTCATTGTTTATAACATCGGAAGTAATAATTGTACCTGGTAACTTGTTGAGCTTTAGTTTCGTTTTTTCGTATGTTTTATAAGTTCCTATATCTACTGAAAATGCTTGTTGTATAGTTTGAAATTGAAATTTAAAAACCTCTAAGTCATTTGGTAATCCGTCCATTAGTTTTTCCAATTCAAACTCTCCTATAAAAGGAGTACCAGAAGGCATGTTTTCTTTTGGGTGGAATTCAATGGTGCGTTCATCTATCCAATAAGCGTCTCCATCAATGTTTGGTGAGAAATCAAAAAGTTCATCATCAATAGGTTCATCATTATCGTTAAAATGAATACTGTTATCCATTAAACGAATACGAATAGTCGATTCACTTGATATTACGCCAGAAGTAAATGCAGAAATATATTCTCCAAAGGCAGGGTTAACTTCAATAATCTCATTAGGATCGTTTCCGCACCTTATAAATGCAGTTAAAATAATAATTAGAGTAATTCCCTTTTTAAGGATTGAGTTAGAGAAATAGTGCATAATATCTTGTTTTGGAATGATTAAAAATAGGAATAAAATTTATTTCACATCTTAAAGTCATTAAATAATTATGTTATCAATTAGGAATTTCTATTTTTGAGAAAAATTGATGAGTTTGAATTTCGAAGATATAAGACCATATAAAGACGATGAGTATAAAAAAATAGTTCAAGAGCTATTTGAAGTTCAACCTTTAATGGATACTATAGCTTACTATTTACCAGAACTTTCTATAGCTGAAATTAAAGAGTTATTACTTTCTTATTCTACTATCCAAGAATTTCAAAGTAAGATGGTCTGCGAATTTATAGATAGAATTATCAAAGTTTCTGTTGACAATTTTAGTTACGATGGTGTGTTAAGGTTAAACAAGGACGAATCTTATTTACTGTTATCAAATCATCGGGATATCGTTTTAGACTCGGCATTAATTAACTACTGTTTAAACGATAGACAATATAATACCAGCGAAATAGCAATTGGAAGTAACCTTTTATCAGAGCCATGGATTAAGAAACTTGTGAGAATTAATAAGAGTTTTATTGTAAAACGAAATATTCCTAAACAAGAGATGTTACCCGCTTCTCAAAATTTATCAGCTTACATTGACTATACGTTAAAGGAAAAGAAACAATCTATTTGGATAGCGCAAAGAGAAGGAAGAGCTAAGGATGGTTTTGATAAAACTAACCCTGGGGTGTTAAAAATGTTTGGAATGGCTGCTAAAGATAATTTATTAGATCATCTTATTGGTCTAAACATTACACCAGTCAGTTTGGCTTATGAATTAGATCCATGTGATGGTCTTAAAGTGCCAGAGTTACTCAAAAAGTCTATCGGAGAAGAATATGTGAAAGCGAAAGGAGAGGATGAAATGAATATGATTATGGGGATAAAAGGATATAAAGGGAACATTCACATCCAATTTGGGGAATCGATTAATGAAGAAATAAAGCAATTCAACCACATAAAAAACAGGAACGAATTATTAAAAAATGTTGCTGGAGTTATTGATAGAGAAATTTATAGAAATTATCATCTCTGGAATTCGAATTACGTGGCGTATGATTTATTACATTCAACAACTAAGTATACAGAGAAGTACGATGAAAATGGTAAAGAGAAATTTCAAGACTACATGAGTGGTAAATTAAGTGGTATTGAGGGTGGCGAACAAGCAGAAAATACCTTTTTACAGATGTATGCTAACCCAGTTATAAATGCCGAAGGAGTTAAATAATCCCAAAAATTAGCAACACCGAAATTATTCCGATTAATAGAGAAACAATATACTGAATAGTATTGATGGTTATTTTTTTTAATAACATTTTACCAAAATAAGCACCTACAAAAGCACATAAAGTTGCCACCGAAATAATACCTATGTTCTCCTCAATATCTATGTTCTGAACTTTTCCAAAGTAAATGGACAATCGGCTTACATCTACAAAACAAGCTATGGCAATTCCTGTCGCAATAAATGCATCTTTAGATAGCCCGCTTTTTATCAGAAACATAGTTCTTAAGGCCCCTTGGTGTCCAGTTAACCCTCCAAAAAAACCACTAATAATACCTCCAATAAATAAATGACTTTTCTTAATAGTGTCTTTTTTAAAGGAAGGGTAGAGTTCTGCGATAGCAAAAAACAACATTAATAACCCTACTATTAATTGTATAAGGTATATTTCAAATGTCATTTCAAATAGATTAAAACTGGCCAATAGTAAATTGTCTTTTGACAATGAAACCAATATCCAGGCTCCCAATATTGCAAATGGAATAGCTGGTAATCCAAACCGGATGAGTACAGATTTATTAATCTCTTTATAAGTTAGTCCAAACTTAAAGAGGTTGTTAAGGAAATGTACTATGGCTGTCATTGCGATTGCAATTTCTATCGGAAAAAATATGACAAACACAGGAGTTAGAATAGTTCCAACACCAAACCCTGAAAAGAATGTAAGGATAGCTGTGAGAAGGGATACGCCTCCTATGATAAAATATTCCATTTTATCCTAACCCAGGAAGCATGCCCATGGCTGCATGACTCATTTCGCTTTTCTCAACTCTTTCAGCTTGTTCTAAAGCTCTGTTAGCTGCAGTTAAGATTAAATCGGTTAATTGTTCTTTGTTGGCGGTTGCATAAAAATCGTCATTAATTTCGATGCTATTTAATAACCGATTGCCATTTGCGATAACTTTAATGTTTCCATTTTCAGCTTCTCCAGTTACACTAATATTATTCAGCTTTTCTTTGATTTCTTCCATCTGCCCCTGCATCTTTTCCATCATTTTCTTATTGAACATATTTCCTAACATCTTATTTAAATTTTTTATTCAAAATAAACATTGTACTTAGCCATGCAACTAAACAAAAACCGCTAATGTATTTCATCAGGATATGGTCTTTTCCAACAATAAACAATGAAATAATTAGTAATGAAGCCAATACGGCAAATACAATGAGCTTTATTTTATCTTTCTTTAACACAAACTTTAATTTTTAAGGATGTGAAGTTAATAAAATTGGTGATAAAAAATGAGAATCGTCATTGTATTTAATTCAAATAAATCCCAACTTTGTCTATATAAAATCTACAGTCATCGAAATAATACTTAATTTTGACGATTAACTGATAATGAAGACTTTATACAAAAATTATATTATGAGAAAGATACAGTTATTACCCATTTTTTTGTTGTTAAGTGTAAGTGCATTTTCCCAATCTTATTTTACACATTTTAAATCAGGAGAAACCTTTTATAAAAACCAAGAATATAAATTGGCTGTAGAAGAATTCACTAAAGTTATAGAGCTAAAAAGCGATCATGATAGAGCTTTGAATTATAGAGGTTTGTCATATGAAGGAGATGGTAATTATGAAAAAGCAGTATTGGATTTTAAGAAGGCTACTGGAATTAAAGTAAAAGTAGCGGATTATCATAATAATTTAGGAAGGGCATATTACCATTTGGGTAAATACGAGGACGCCATTGCCTCATTGGGTGTGGCATTGGGTCGGAACAAAAAATTATTATCAGCTTATTCAACAAAAGTAAACGCTCATATTGCAATAAAACAGTTTACAGCTGCGGTTGAAACAGCCGAACTTGCAGTTACTAAAAGTAAAACAGGAAAAACATATTATGATTTAGGTGTTGCCCAAGATAGTTTAATGCACTTTAAAGAAGCAGCATACAGTTTTAGTAGAGCTAAATTCTATAGCCCTAAGATGATAGAAGCACATATTGGAATGGCTTATTCTAATATGAAATTGAATGATTTTGCTAAGGCATTAGAAGCTTCTGATAAATCTTTAGAGATAGATCCGGAAAACGTTCATGCACTAATAGTGAGAGCGGATATTCATATGGCAAACCGTAACCCCCAGAAGGCTGTTGATGCTATTTCAAAAATAATTTCTTACCAGCCAGAAGAAACTACATACTACTTAATGAGGGGGCAGATGTATCAAGAGTTAGGTCAGAACCAAAATGCTATTGCAGATTTCACGAAAATAATATCGATTAAAAGTGATGATTACTTTGTCTATTACCAAAGAGCAAAATCTTATGAAGCAATGTCTGATTATAAATCGGCCATCAAAGATTATGAGTCATTAAGAAAGTTGTCTCCATACGATGGTAGAGCAATTAAACTTTATGATGAAGCTAAAAAGAGGCTTTATGAACTAAATAAAGAAAGTAATAATCCTGAAATTGTTATGATAGATCCTATTTCGCCAGAGGAAGGTGTAGTTGCTGTACCAAAGGGTTCTTTACTATATACTGTTAAGGGTAGAATTAAAGATCAAAGTCATATCGGATTTATTAAAATAAACGGAAAAGACGCAAGCTTTAGCAAGGATACGCTTAACCCTACTTTTGAGTTGGAGTTAAACATTAAAGAAATAAAGGAGTTGAGCATAACAGTTTTTGATATTTATCAAAATTCAGAAACATGGGCTTTTAAGATTTTGGAAACAGAAGTTAATGCCCCTATTGTTAAATTATTAGCTCCTTATGCTTCTGATGATGGAACGGTTTATTTAGATACCGATGACCCAACATTATACGTAGAGGGAAATATGAATGATGAAAGTTTAATTAAGAGTATTCATATAGAAGGTGCAACAGCCAGTTTTGTACTGGATGAAAAGAATCCAAAATTTTCTGCAACCATTAACATTATGAATAAAAATGATTTCACTATTACAGCTGTAGATAAGTATGGAAATAAAGTAGCAAAGAAGTACACGATTAACAGAGAGAACATTGCATTATTGGCTGATAACCCTATGGGTAAGACATGGGTGATATTTATAGAAAATGCAAAATATAAATCGTTTGCAAGTTTAGATGGACCAACAAAAGATGTTACGATGATGAAATCTGCTTTTGCAAAATACAAGATTCATAATATCGTGCACAAAAAGAACATGACTAAATCTCAATTGGAACGTTTTTTCTCTATTGAGTTAAGAGATTTAGTTAAAAGTAATCGGGTAAATTCTCTATTGGTGTGGTATGCTGGTCATGGTAAGTTTATTAATGAATCAGGATATTGGATACCGACTGACGCAAAAAGAGATGATGAGTTTTCTTATTTTAACATTAATAATTTAAAAGCAGGGATGCAGTCGTATTCAAAAATAATTACGCACACATTGGTGGTAACAGATGCTTGCGAGTCTGGACCATCATTCTATCAAGCAATGCGTTCTACTCCTAAGGATAGAAGCTGTAATGATTGGCAAGCGACTAAATTTAAATCTTCACAGGTTTTTTCTTCTGCTGGATATGAATTGGCTTCGGATAATTCTCAGTTCACAAAGACATTTGCAGCTACTTTAAATAGTAATCCAAATTCTTGTATACCGATAGAAACTGTAGTTGGAAAAGTAAAAACTGCTGTGAGTAAAGGTGGGACAAAACAAAAACCTAAGTTTGGAAAAATTGCTGGTTTAGAAGATGAAAATGGGACCTTTTTCTTTATCAAGAAATAATAAAATATGAATTGTAATAAAATTTACTTAGCCGGCAAGGGACTTATCTTGTCGGTTATTTTTTTAGCTTTTATTGCGAGCACTTACGCTCAAACGTATCATTTTGACAATTACAGTGTAAAAGAAGGACTCGCACAATCAAGTGTTTATTCAATAGATCAGGATGAAAAAGGTTTTGTATGGTTAGGAACCGCAAGCGGACTTTCTAGTTTTGATGGAAACCAAATAATTAATTACACAACAGAAGATGGGTTGGCTGATGGAGCTGTAAAAGCCATATATATAGATACAGTTGGAGTAATATGGTTAGGGCATGTTGATGGAGGGATTTCTAGAATGCGTAATGGGAAAATTGAAATGCTCTTTAGCATGAGTGCGGATATTACTTCTTTTGCCTCAGACGATGAGGGAAATCTGTGGGTGAGTTCTTTTGGAGAAGGAGTTATAAAAATTACCAACCCTTATACCCCGGCTAAAGATTCGATTAGTTTTGATCAGTATAAGGGACAGGAAGGGTTGAGTGATGTAGTATTTCAGGTCACGAAAATTAAAAATGGGAATATATATTTTGTGACTGATGTAGGTGTTAAAAACTATAACTACCAGAAAAATTCATTTGCCTTTTATAAGGTAAATAATATGCCAGCATATTTCCAAATCACCTGTATGTTTGAGTCTGCAAATGAAGATCAATGGTTTGGGTCTTATAATGGAGGACTATACCATTACAAAAAAGAATCAGGAGAGTTAAAAATATACGATGTCTTGGATGGAATAGCCTCAAATTGGGTAAGTGCCATAGGCGAAGATTCTAAAGGTAATATATGGATAGGAACCTGGGGAGGAGGGGTTAGTAAAATAAATAAGAGTGGTTTATTAACCATCAATAAAGAAAAAGGCCTTAAAGACAATCATATTCGGTTTATTAAGGAGGATAGAGAAGGGAATGTCTTATTTGGAACGAAAGAGACAGGCTTACTCGTTTATAAAGGAAATCAATTCATTTCTTACGGTGTTCAAAATGGATTGGTAAATGAACAAGTTTTATCCATACTGAAAGACAATAAAGGACAAGATTGGTTTGGAACAAATGAGGGAATCTCTGTTTTTAAAGATACGAAGCTGGTTAAAACATACTCAGAAGATAAAGGATTGCCATACCACGAAGTTCACTTCATTAAGGAAGATAATAATAATGGAATCTGGATAGGAACGCAAGGAGGAGGTGTGATGAAGTATAACACTAATGCAGATAGGTTTGAAATGAGTTATATGATTAACTCATATATGAACCAACTTATAATTAAGGCATTAGAGGTGGATCAATCGAATAACTTATGGGTTGGAACCACAGATGGACTGGTTTACTTTGAAATAGACAATCAAAAAGTAGCTCGACTAACACAATCAAATGGTTTAGGAGGAAATGAAATTTCGACTATTTTTTCAGATTCTAAAAATGTAGTTTGGGTTGGCGCAAGAGGTAAAGGAATCACAAAAATAGATGGTGCTACAATTACGAAGGTTGATTTAAAGCGTAAAATCACACCAACATCAATAATTGAAGATAAAAAAGGAAACCTATGGATTGGTACTGAAGGTAAAGGAGTTTTAATATTTGATGGTAAAAAAATCATACAAGAATATACCGTTGGAAATGGGTTGTTATCGGATTATATCTCACTGCTAAACGTTGATGATAATGGAAATTTATGGATTGGGACGAATAAAGGACTAAATAAATATGATGTTAAAGAAGATGAGTTTTATTCATTTTCCGAAAAAATGGGATATGTTGGAATAGAGTCAAAACATAATGCTACCTATAAAGATGAGGATGGAAACCTGTGGTTTGGAACGATTAAAGGAGTTGTAAAGCTTAACATTAAAGAGGAAACGGTGAATACACTTGAACCACTTACTCAAATTTCTAATTTAAGTGTTAACCTTGAAGATAGAGCTATGATAAATAACCTTGAGTTAGGTTATAAAGAAAAGTCCATAGTATTTAATTATTCAAGTATTTGCCTTACCAACCCGGATGAGGTTTACTATAAGGTAATGCTTGAAGGATTGGAAGAAGATTGGAGACCTGCTACAAAACAAACGTTTATTACTTATTCTCCCTTACCTCCTGGAAAATATACCTTTAAGGTAATAGCGAGTAATAATAATGGTATATGGAATAAAGTACCCGTTACTTATAGTTTTGAAATTATTCCACCCTTATGGCAAAGACCTTGGTTTCTGATATTATGTGCCATTTTATTAATAGTTATAATCATTGGGTTTATTAAAGTACGAGAGAGAAATTTATTAAAAGAAAAAGCAATATTAGAAGAAAAAGTGGAAGAGCGAACAGAGGAAGTTGTTCAGCAGAGTAAGGAATTAGAACGTAAGAATAAAGATATTATTGATAGTATTACTTATGCAAAAAGAATACAAGATGCGATTCTTCCAACTGATGAGATGTTTACCAATCAATTATCTCAAACGTTTATTCTATTCAATCCAAAAGACATTGTTTCTGGAGATTTTTATTGGTTGGCGCAAAAGAATAATAAATCACTCTTTGCTGCTGTAGATTGTACTGGACATGGTGTTCCTGGAGCGTTCATGAGTATAGTTGGTTATAACCTTTTAGATAAAATTGTTGGAGAATATGGTACAACAGAACCTCATAAGATATTAAACGAATTAAACAAAGGGGTGTCAGATACCTTACGTCAAGAAGTAGATTCGGATGCGATTAAAGATGGTATGGATATATCACTTTGTACATTTGATAAAAAGACAGGAATATTGGAATATGCCGGAGCTTACAATCCCCTTTACGTAATTAGTAGTAAAAAATTAGAGGTAATTGAAGGAGATGAAGTAGAGCCAAATATGACAGATGAAAATGGATTAATGCTTTTTGAAGTTAAGGCGAACAGATTCCCAATAGGAAGTTATTCGGAAGGAACCAATGAGTTTTCTAAACATTCTTTTAAGCTAAATAAAGGAGATACTGTTTATTTATTTTCAGACGGTTATGCAGATCAGTTTGGTGGTGAGAAAGGTAAAAAATTCCGTTACAAACAATTTAAACAATTGCTGCTTTCAATTAATGCTAATACGATGGAAGAGCAACATAAAATCCTAACAGATTCATTTATAGACTGGATGGGAGATTTAGAACAAATTGATGATGTAATTGTTATTGGGAGTAGGTTGTAGAACTAACAACAATTATTAATTTTGTGTTTTAAATTAATATTATGGCTATCATTAGAATTACAAAAGAGTTTCAATTTGAAATGGCGCATGCTTTATTAGGTTATGATGGACCTTGTAAAAATATTCATGGACATTCCTACAAATTAGATGTTACCGTTAAGGGAGATGTAAAAGAAGGAACTTCAGATTCTGATGAGGGAATGGTAGTTGATTTTGGTATTATTAAAGATATTGTCAAGAAGTTAATAGTTGACGAGTATGACCATTCTTTAGTATTGAATGATAAAATGAAGGTTGATAAGGCGCAATTTGATTTTATGAATAAATTAATAATCGTTCCATTTCAGCCAACCTGTGAGCTGCTGTTATTTCATTTTGCAGATTTGATTAAATCAAAACTTCCTTCACACATTCAATTGCATAGCTTAATGTTGAGAGAGACTCCGACTTCATATGCAGAGTGGTTTGCAGCTGACAATTAACTTCTACTAAGAAACTGATTGGTATCATTTTTTTACCAGATTTCAATTTTGTATTTTTACGATATGATAAAGAAACATGTTTTATATCATAAAACTCGAACTAAAAAAGAACTCAAAAGAGATCCTGAATGATTATTTGTAATTACTGAAATTAATAATCATTATTCATTAATAAATAATTACAAATGCCACGATATCATAAATTAGGAAATATTCCTGAAAAAAGACACACCGTATTTAAAAGCCCAGAAGGAGATTTTTATTACGAAGAATTATTTGGTACGGTAGGGTTTGATGGAATGTCATCTTTGATGTATCATACCAACAGACCAACACAAGTTAAAGAAGTTGTTAAATCATACCCTGTAGCTCCTAAAGTAGCCGTAGAAAAGAACATGAAATCTATTTCTTTACAAGGATTTTCTGTGCCAGCAATAGATGATTTCTTAGAAAGCAGAAAAACAGTTTTGTTTAATGCTGACTGTTACATCGTTTTAGCTAGTCCAAAAAAATCGTTAACAGAATACTTTTATAAGAACACAGATTCTGACGAAGTGATATTCATTCACGAAGGTTCTGGAAAACTAAGAACACATTTAGGGAACATTGAATTTGAATATGGGGATTACTTGGTAATTCCAAGAGGGATGATCTATCAAATTGAATTTAATACAGAAAATAACAGATTGTTCATAGTAGAATCTAAAAGCCCAATATATACGCCTAAAGGTTATAGGAATTGGTTTGGACAACATTTAGAGCATTCTCCTTTTTGTGAAAGAGATATTCATCCTCCAACAGAATTAGAAACATATGCTGATAAAGGAGATTTTACCATAAAGGTAAAAAAGGAAGACATGATACACGAGTACATCTATGCTTGTCACCCTTTTAGCGTTGTAGGTTGGGATGGATATAACTTTCCTTATAAGTTCTCTATTCATGATTTTGAGCCTATAACTGGAAGAGTACATTTACCACCTCCGATTCATCAAACGTTTGAGGCCGCTGGATTTGTGATATGTTCTTTTGTTCCAAGGTTATATGATTATCACCCAGATGCTATTCCAGCTCCTTATAATCATAGTAACATAGATTCTGATGAAGTGTTATATTATGTTGATGGAGATTTTATGAGTAGAAATAACATTGAGAGAGGGCAAATTACGCTACATCCTGCAGGAATTCCTCATGGACCGCACCCAGGTGCAATGGAACGTAGTATTGGACAAAAAGAAACAGAAGAGTTAGCAGTAATGGTGGATACATTTAAACCATTGATGGTAACAGAAGAAGCTGTTAAAATTCAAGATGATGATTATTTCCAATCTTGGTTAGATTAATTTTAAAAAAAGAAAAAATGAGCGATATAAAAAACGTAGAATACGGATTAGAAAAAATATTTGAAGGAGCACAGGATTTTTTACCATTGTTAGGAACAGATTATGTTGAATTTTATGTGGGAAATGCAAAACAGGCAGCCCACTTTTATAAAACAGCATTTGGTTTCCAGTCTTATGCATATAGAGGTTTAGAAACAGGAAGTACTGATACAGTATCATATGTGATAAAACAAGATAAAATCAAATTGGTTTTGACTACACCCTTGAGTTCTAAATCAGAAATAAATGATCATATTGTTAAGCATGGAGATGGGGTAAAGGTAATTGCCTTATGGGTAGAAGATGCTAAAAAAGCTTGGGAAGAAACAACATCAAGAGGTGCAAAATCATATATGGAGCCTACAGTAGAAACGGATGAGACAGGAGAAGTTGTGAGGGCTGGAATCCATACTTATGGAGAAACGATCCATATGTTTGTAGAACGTAAAAACTACAAAGGACAATTTTTGCCAGGATTTGTTGAATGGAATTCTGATTACAACCCTGAACCATGTGGGTTGAAATTTATTGACCATATGGTTGGTAATGTTGGCTGGGGAGAAATGGATGTTTGGGTAAAATGGTATGAAGATGTTATGGGGTTTGAAAATTTCTTGTCTTTTGATGATAAACAAATCCATACAGAATACTCTGCTTTAATGAGTAAAGTAATGAGTAATGGAAATGGAAGAATTAAGTTCCCTATTAATGAACCAGCCAAGGCAGCAAAAAAATCACAAATAGAAGAATACTTAGATTTTTATGAAGGTTCTGGGGTACAGCACATTGCAGTAGCAACGAACGACATTATTGATACTGTTGCTAAGTTACGATCAAGAGGTGTAGAGTTTTTAAGTACCCCACCAGATGAGTATTACAAAGCTGTTCCAGGAAGGTTAGAAGAGCATAGCCATGAATTGAGAGAAGACATTGAAACCTTAAAAGGACTGGGGATTATGATTGATGCAGATGAAGAGGGTTATCTCTTACAGATTTTTACCAAACCAGTAGAGGACAGACCTACATTGTTTTTTGAAATAATTCAGAGAATGGGAGCGAGGGGTTTTGGAGCTGGAAACTTTAAAGCACTATTTGAGTCTATAGAAAGAGAACAGGAAAAGAGAGGTACTTTATAATAAAAATAAAATCGGAGCAAGTAGCTCCGATTTTTTTATATCTTTATGGCATCAAAATTTAAATTATGAATAAAAATAAAATAATAGCATTAGCAATTATCACATTTCTAATATTTGTTCCATTTCAATTTGCATTCTTAAACTTTACTGTAGAAACACAATTAGTACAAGCTTTAACAATGGCTGTAGTAATCGTAGGAGCTATTGTAGCGATACTAATGTTTAACAAGGGAGAATCTTCTCATTAGAGGAAGGACTTATGAATTCTATTGGGCAAATTAGATTAGCCTACAAATAAAAAGAGCGTTCTATATAGAACGCTCTTTTTATTTATATAATTCTTATTCTATTTTAGAAAGAAGATAACAGGAACCATAATCAGTATAGAAATGGTGATAATGGAGATAATTAACTTCTCAGTTATCGTCATGTCTTCATTAGATCTATACATGCTTGAATAGAAAACGGTTATCACTCTTTTCATAGTTATTCCTTAACAATTTTCTGATGCTTAATTACTTCACCATTTTCGTTTAAGATCTGAATGAAATAAATACCAGAAGAAAGGTTGATAAACTCACTTACTTGGTAAGTATTCGTTCCTTCAGAGATGTTTATTTGTTCTTTAATAACACTTCCTATCACATTGGTGTAAATAACAGTATAAGAGGCGTCTCTACTTTCACTCAAATCAAAAAACAAGTTATCTTTTGATGGGTTAGGGTAGATGGTCACATCTACATCTCTCTCTGTTTCAACGGCAATTATACCTGAATAATCATATTGTCCATCAAAGTCAATTTGCTTTAATCGGTAATAAGTTACTTCAGCAAAAGGAGTATCATCAATAAAATCATATTCGTTTACATTGGTTGAATTTCCATTTCCATCTACGATACCGGCATCAGTAAAGCTTTTAGCGTTAGAAGATTTTTGAACAATGAAATAATCGTTATTAATTTCGGATTGAGTAGCCCAAACTAATTTATTACTGCTGCTGTAATTGTAACCTTCAAACCTAATAAGTGTTACAGGGAGTATACCAGACGCTTCCCATCCACTTACTGTGAAATCACAATTATCTCCACCAAAACCATCTACCATTAATATGTAAGTGTTTCCAATGGTCAAGCCAGTTGCCGTTACTGTACCTGAGGTCGCTGTTGCAGGGTTCCAACAATTAGACATTGAAGTGAAATTTGTACAACATCCATTAGCATCTGTTGTAACATCATAAACCTCTGCCTGAATACCGCTAACACAATTTGTAACACTAGAAAAATTAAATATTTCTGTTGAGGACAAGGCGGTAAATTGGTACCATGAATTATTTTCGACTGAGCCACAAAACAATGTGCCTGAGTTGGCTGGAGTATCCGCAGAAAAGAGAGGAGTTGTTGAACTCGACCATCCGCCACCACCTTGGGTTAGAATTGCTGGATCTGAGCAATAGTCATTATTAGCCGGGTTACCACACGGTCCATTTGGCGGTGGTGTTCCGACACACACATCGAAAGTAGAATTCTGACCACCAGTAGCCGTATAGGTATAAACTCTAATGAAATAGGTGTTACCAACCGTTAGACCAGTAACAGTACTACTGTTAGCGTCACTACATACTAAAGCAACTCCAGTCGCACTACAGGTTCCTCCATACACTGCGTGGTACATGTCGGTTACAGAACCAGCAACATTTAAAAGATCTATTTCATGATTTGTTTGTGTAGCAACAAAAGAAAACCATACATCATCATCATCTGTTCCAAAACATGTGTTTCCATTAAATGAAGGGGTAGCATTGGCTACAGTACCAGCCGTGGTAGATCCACACAATAAATCAGCATTTACAGTTAAAGGTGTTGCACAACAAGCTTCATCGTTGAAGATAGGTAGTGAAGCACAAGGGCAAGCTGGACATGTTGGTCCACCACAATCTATTCCAATTTCTTGACCATTCAATATTCCATCTGTACAGGTAGGACATGGCGAACAAGAAGCAGCTGCTTGCCAACCAGCTCCCGTAACAGAACCATCAGAATCCCAAACAAAAGTCAAACAACCTGAACTAGAATTTACTGTTCCTGGGTTCGTAGATCCAGCATAAACTCCTATTAATGGCGAACTTGTATTAGGTCCATCATATATGGTTAAATCATCACAACAAGACTCTGTAGCAAAACTGCTAAAGTTAAAGGATATGCAATCCCCGGCATCAGAACAGTAAGTCTCGGTAATTAATTCGCTATTACTATAATCACTACCTGGTCCACCTGAATCAAATAAACTACCAGTACAAGTGTTCCAGTTTCCAGTTCCAGTATTGTGATTCAATCCACAAGCAGGACAAGGTCCGCCACAATCAATACCAGTTTCACCTTGATTTTGAATTCCATCACTACAAGTAGGAGCTGGACAGGCAACACAAGAAATGGCGGCTTGCCATCCAGCAGCTGTAACTGATCCATCAGAATCCCAAACAAAAGTTAAACAACCGGAAGTAGAAGTCACCGTTCCAGGACTTGTAGAGCCTGCATAAACACCAATTAATGGTGAGCCAGTATTAGGGCCATCATAAATGGTTAAATCATCACAACAAGATTCAGTAGCAAAACTGCTAAAATTGATAGAAATACAATCTCCAGCATCAGAACAATAAGTTTCAGTAATTAATTCACTATTACCATAACTACCACCTGAACCACCAGTATCAAATAAACTGCCAGTACAGGTATTCCAACTTCCAGTTCCTATGTTATGGTTTAATCCACAAGCAGGACAAGGCCCGCCACAATCAATACCAGTTTCACCTTGGTTTTGTATTCCATCGCTACAAGTAGGTACTGGGCATGGTACACATGAAAATGCAGCTTCCCATCCGGGCCTAACGACTGATCCATCCGATGACCATACAAAAGTTAAACAACCTGAAGTAGAGGATATGGTTCCTCCATTTGGTAAAGCTGTACCTGCGTAAGTTCCTATTAATGGTGACCCAGTGTTTGGTCCGTCATATATAGTTAAATCATCACAACAAGACTCTGTGTTAAAGGCACTAAAAACAAATTGGATACAATCCCCTGCATCAGAACAATAGGTTTCTGTAAAGCTTTCACTATTGCTGTAGTCTCCTCCAATATCACCAGAGTCATAAAAATTATCTGGTCCACAAGCATTCCATGATCCACCTCCCATCAATGGCGAACCCATTGAAAATGCGCTCTGTGCAATTAATAGGGAAAAAGAAAAAATTAATAATTTATAAATATTTTTCATTGTCAAATTGTTTTAAATCGGTTTCTCGATTATTCTTGTTAATATTTAATATGTTGGGTTATTAGATTTAACCACTGGGTCTTTTACTAAGTATGATATTTTGTATTCATCAAAAACACCTGTAAAATCTCTTAGGGTCATATTATTATTATATACAATGGTAAAAAGAGATGAGATGTCATCATAATGAACGATTTCAATCTTACTTTTAAGAGTTGATAATTTTTCTTTGAATCGAACAATGGTGTTAGCATCATAATCACTAACATCCATTATTATTTTAACGGTTTCTTTTGGAGCCGCTTTCTTGAAAATTGTTTGTATTGATTCTTCTTGAGAAAATCCTGTTAAGCTAAAAAGGACAATTGTGAATAAAATAATAAATCTCATGTTTTTTGTTTAAGTGTTTACACTTAACCTAAGACGTAACTTTTACGTACAAGGTTGCTTTTGGGAATCCAATATAGCGTTATTTTTTTATCAGGTTACAATAAATTATTAAATTAGTTAGAAGCACTTAAAATGTCGATGAATAGTGATTATAATTCGATTAAAGTTTTTTTCATTTTTAATTTGTAACATATATTTTAATATTTAAAATTATCAAAGAAAAATTTATAACATTTATCGCAAAATATGTTATAAATTCATGAAATTAGCTTTCCAAGTCTCGTCTAAATAGTGATGATTAGATTGTCGGATTACGACACCATAAAAAAATGATGATTAAGCCATTTACACCATTTAAAATTTTACTTTTACTTTAGAATTACATGTTATTATGATACCATTTTCACCTCCCAAAATATATGATGAGCTAATTGAAGAAGTAATTGATACACTTAAATCTGGATGGATTACTACTGGACCAAAAACAAAACAATTTGAAAAGGAAATAACTCGGTTTTGCGGAAACAAGAATACCTTATGTTTAAACTCAGCAACAGCTGGATTAGAAATAATGTTAAGGTGGTATGGAGTTAAGGAGGGAGACGAAGTTATTGTTCCTGTTTATACCTATTGTGCTTCGGCAAACGTAGTGGTTCATTGTGGGGCAAAACCGGTGTTGGTGGATGTGGGAGATGATTTTAACATTTCTTTGGAAAAGATAAAGGGAGCCATTACGGAAAAAACAAAAGTAATTATGCCTGTTGATTTTGCAGGCTTTCCATGCGACTATAACGGTATAAATAAATTAGTAAGCTCACCGGAAGTAATACAATTGTTTAATCCAAATAATGAGAATCAACAAAAGTTAGGTAGAATCTTGGTTTTGTCAGATGCGGCTCATTCTTTAGGAGCAGAATACGATGGAAAAAAAACGGGTAACTTAACAGATGTTTCTGTGTTCTCATTCCATGCCGTTAAAAACCTTACCACATCAGAGGGTGGGGCAGTAGCATTGAATTTACCGGAACCATTTGATAACGAAGCCATTTACAATTATTTATGTACAAAAACGTTACACGGACAAAATAAAGATGCCTTAGCAAAAACCAAAGTTGGTGCATGGAGGTATGATGTGATTGAAGCAGGGTATAAGGCTAATATGACAGACATCCAAGCAAGTATGGGATTGGTTGAACTTAAACACTATGATGGTGAGACCTTAGTTCGCAGAAAGGAAATTTTTGATGCGTATACGGCATCATTCTCATTACATGATTGGGCGCAGCTTCCTGAATATGATACCGGAACTAAAAGAACTTCATATCATCTTTACCCTTTAAGGGTAAAAGACATTACTGAAGCACAAAGAGATCAAATCATTCAGCATATTTTTGAATCAGAGGTTTCCGTCAATGTGCATTTTCAGCCATTACCACTTTTAACTTTTTATAAAGGATTAGGTTATGATATTGTGGACTTTCCAATGGCATATGATAATTATTCAAGAGAAATTAGTTTGCCAGTTTATTATGACTTGTCTGACGAAAATGTAAAAACCGTCATTGATGCAGTTGTTAACGCGGTACAGAAAGTGTTAAATGGTTAAAAGATTATTCGATATCATATTGTCCTTTCTTGGAATTACCATTCTCCTACCATTTTTTTTAATTATTTCGTTGCTTATAATATTAGACTCGAGGGGAGGTGTTTTTTACGTTCAGAGTAGAGTAGGAAGAAGAGGGGCTGATTTTAATTTATTTAAGTTCAGAACAATGAAAACAGATTCTGACAAGAAAGGATTACTAACAGTTGGAAACAAAGATGCTCGAATTACCAAGATTGGATATACATTGCGTAAGTATAAAATTGACGAACTACCTCAGTTGTTTAATGTTTTTTTTGGAACAATGAGTTTTGTTGGCCCGAGGCCAGAAGTAAGGAAGTACGTTGATTTATATACTGAAGATCAACAAGAAATATTAAATGTTAAACCTGGAATAACGGATTATGCATCATTAGAATACTTTAATGAAAACGAATTGTTGGCAAAGTCTAAGAACCCAGAAGAGACTTATATAAAAGAAGTGCTTCCTGCTAAAATTGAACTGAATAAAAAGTACATTAAAAAGATAGGGATAGGAACGGATCTTTCTATTATTTTTAAAACGTTTTCAAAAATAATTAACTAGGTTCCTTTTCTTTCGTTTTTTTCTTTTTCCCACCAAAACGCCTTACTTTATAGGTGAAGCTAAGCATTACATACCTACTTAGTGTAGTAATCCTTTCGTCTTCAATGTAGTTGAGCTGACTTGTTCTATTAATTCCAACATTTTGATTGAAAATATCGTAAACAGAAAGTTTTAACAACCCACTTTTTCCTTTTAAGAATCGTTTAGAAAGGTGAGCTCTCCATATTGGAATGTTAGGATTGTCGGTGAATTGATCTCCTGAATACTGGGTATATTCAATATTTGTACTGAATGTCCATGTTTTTAGAAAATCCACAAACAAGGTAGCATAATAACTATTGGTAAGGTATTTTTGATCTAAACTACTACTGATAGAGTAGGTCGTAGTACTGTGATTAATCCTTGTTCCAACTTTTATATCAACAACATCTTTTCCTCTATTTTCAATACTAAAGTCAACTCCATTAATAAATCGATCTACATCGTTGGCATCTGTATTTACAAACAATATGCTCCTCGTATAAGTCGAATTTCCTCCAATATTTACTTTAATGTTTAATGGTCTAAAAGGTGAACCAAAATAAAGGTAACCGGTTAACATGTAATCATCGTCAACATTTAATGGAGTAGTAGTTTGTATAAACCTACTGTCAATGGTTTGTGAGTTGGTAATCTTATTTTTAGTGTAAGTAGCATTTAACATAGCAAATATGTTTACGAATGAAAAGCGGTTAAAAGACATCAACCTCAATCTTGCATTGTGTCTGTACTCCGAGGATAGGTTAGGATTACCTTGGTATATGTTCAAAGGATTACTGTTGTCAATTGTTGGTTGCAATTGATCTAATGACGGTTCTTGAACATTTGTAGTATAGTTAAAATTTAATCGAGTGGATTTGGTAAAGCTGTAATTCCATTTTAATCGTGGTAAAAAATTCCAATTAACTCTCGTGGTATCAAAGTTACTGCTTAGAATTTCTCCGTCCAATGCAGATCGTTGTGCCGCAGCACCTATTGTTAATTTAGATTTATCTGTGTTGAATTTTGTATTTAGTTTATAGTTATCATAAACAAAGTTGTTGTTAAAAGCTTGACTAAGATTATTGTTAAATACTTCAGTATTAGGAGCAGGAATATCAAAATAATCTTTAACATACTCATTATTATAATTACTTCTTTGATAACTAAGTTCTAAGTACTTTCTTCCCCCTAAAGGTTCAGTATAACTGGCTTTCCCAGAATAATTTATTTGTGAATTGTTTTCATCTTGGGTTTGTTTAATGGTAGAGGAAAGGATTCCTCCAAAGCCATTGGAAAAATTGTTTTGCGATTCAACAAAATATCTTTTTTCATTGTCAGACGTTCCAAAAGATACATTCGCAACTAAAGACCTTCCTTTTTTCTGAAAACGTTTACCATAAGTCAGGTTACCATCACCACTAACATTATCTCCAGTAGATTGGTTACTGTTACTACTTGAGTTTAAAAAGTTTCCATCAACATCATCACTTCGACTAGAAGTATTTGACCAAACGTTTCCTTCACTATAACTCATGTTTACATTAACTTTTAAATCCTGAGTGGTGTCAATTTCATGCTTGTATTTAAGTCTTATACTATGCGTTCTAGTAAATTGATTTTCATTATCCTGTTCAAGGGAGTTAAAGTCAGTTGAATCTGTAATGTATTGTCTGTCAGCTTCTCTGAAAACTTTTTTATTCATCTCATTGTAAAAATAACTGCTGGAGAAATTAATTTTACGATTAATATCTTTATTCCAATTAATACCACCTGCGGTAGTAGTGGTAAAACCATCATTAGGGTTGTTATTCATCGGGATTGATGATCCGCTTCGACCACCACCACTAAAGGCATTGGATCCTCCACCAGCAAAATTGATGTAGTCTTTGTATGAAAACCCTTGCTCATTGGTATTGTTGTGCATCCCTAAAACAGATAGCTGCATGTCATCCTTAAATTTATTAATGTTTAGTTTATTATTAAACATGCCATTTTCATCATTAAAATCACCCGTTCCTTTTGCAGTAACTCCGCCACCAGCAGTTATGTTCCCAAATACCCCTTTTTTACGGTCTTTCTTAATTTTCAGGTTAATCGTTTTAGTTCGATCCCCATCATCAATTCCAGACATTTTCGAGGCATCAGAAAAATCATCATAAACTTGAACATTCTTTACCATATCAGCTGGTAAGTTCTCAGTTGCGGTTTTGGTGTCATCACCAAAAAACTCTTTTCCATCTATTAATACTTTCTGAACTTCTTCTCCTTGGGCCTTAACAGTTCCATCACTCTCAACTTCAACCCCAGGAAGTTTCTTTAGTAACTCAGCTACATTATCTTCTGGTTGGGTTTTGAAAGCTGCAGCATTAAACTCAACTGTATCACCATTAATAACTACAGGAACTATTTCTTCTACAACTTCAACAGTTTGAAGTAGGGCTTGTTTTGTTTTTAGATTTAAGCTTCCTAAGTCAACATTCTTGTTGTCACTGGATAAAGAAATGTCTTTGTAGTAACTTTCATAACCAATAAAAGATATTTGTAGGATGTATTTTCCAGCTTTGGCTCCTTTAATAGCGAATTTACCTTCAGCATTTGTACTGCTAAATTTATAAAAAGAAGAATCAGTTGGATTCAACAGCATTACCGTTGAACCTGGCATTGTTTCTCCCGATTTTTTATCAGCAACTTTCCCTGAAACATTAATGTTTTGAGCCATACTAGAAATTGTGCATGCACAAAAGACTAATAACGCTAATGTTTTTGAGGTTTTATTTAAGCGTAAATTCATATGTTATTACCTTGTTATCATTATTACGTTCCCTGATCCATCTCCTGATTTATTCCCATACTCCTTGTTCATTTCTTTCATTTTACTTTCTACAATTTCATCGTACTTTTTCTTAGTAACATTCTTTCCATCAGTAGGTTTTTGCATCTCTTCAGTAGTTACTTCCCTAAATTTAAAATCTATGGCCTTTATAGTTTGTCTGGTCTTCTTTGATGTTAACTCTAATATTACACCTGGCAATTGCCCAAATTTTTCAGGGCCAATAGAAATAGGTATTTCGGTGGTAAACCAAGCCTCAACCATTTCTAATGAATCACCCATGGTAGCTTTTATACAAGGGTAGTTCATAACAACTTTTGTTTCTCCTGTAATTTTCCATTTGAGTGTTTCCAAGGTATCATCTATCAAGAACATTTTACCCATAAAATCTTGCTGCTCAATAACTTTGTTCGTTTTATTGTCGATGTATGTTTTATTGTCAGGATTAGAGAACATAACGACCATCCCACCTTCTTCAGAATGATCATCTTTCTTATCTTTTTTTAGGTTTAAATATAAGGTAGATGCTTTGGTGAAATACAATTGTTTTTTACTTGAGGTTGATGTAGGCATCATACCAACAAACTCAGCCATGCCTTGCTCTTCAAGTTTTTCCATGTCGATTTGGAAATTAATAGTTTCCTCATAAGTAATTACCCCTGATGTATTTTGTGATACACCAACCAATGCTATTGAAATGATAAATAAAGTGATTATTGTTTTCATTTTTTTCTTTTTGATTTATACTGAATTAAATTTTTCAATACAAATCTAATTGGTTTGGAACCTTAAGTTTGTTATGGAATTCATAAAAAAAGTTAAGGAAAAGTTAAAGTTTTTAGACTAATGCCTTCTTCCTCCTCCGTGGCCACCCCAGGCTCCATTCTTTCTCATTTCTTCCATTTTTTTCTTCACAATCTTTTTATATTGTTCTCTAGTTACAACCTTACCTTCTTTAGGCTCTGATAATTCTGAAGAGTCAATTTTCTTAAACTCAATACTCGTGGCTGTTAACGTTTTTTTATTTTTTTTAGAGGTTAATTCCAATATTATACCTGGTAGTTGTCCGTATTTTTCTGGACCAACTGCAATTGGGATTTCGGTCGTAAACCATGCTTCTAATGTTTCGGTAGAATCTTCATAAGTAGCTTTTAGGCATGGGTAGCTCATAATAATTTTCATGTCACCTGCAATTTTCCATGTGATAGAATCAGGTTTTCCCTTAATTAAAAAGGTTTTCCCCATAAAATCTTGCTGTTCTACAAAAATATTAGAATCGGCATTGATATAGGTTTGATTATTAGCATTTGAATACCTTCTCATCATCCTTTTCATCATGTTCTTCTCTGTATCATCTTCTTCAATTTTAATGTTGACATACATGGATGATTTTTCGTTAAAAACAAGTTGCTTTTTAAAGGTCATTGATTCCGGAACCATATCTGCCCATTGCGCCCATCCTTGCTCTTCAGCCTGTTTCATGTCTGGCTTCGTATTAATTACTTCTGTATAAATTATTTTTCCAGAAGTATTTTGTGCCTGGATTCCAGTAAGAGATACAGTTACGATTAGAAGGGATAAAAAATATTTCATAGTATAAACTTTTATTAAGTGTTAAAGTTAATGTGTTATTATTCAATTGTTTACTCTTTTACATAAGAGGATAGATGTCATGATAAATGGTTTTTAAAACCATTGGACTTAGTAAATCTGAAAAGGTTTAATGGAGGTGAACTTTATTTATTCTGGCCAACGTGGAGTATCTTCATCACTCCATAATACTCCCCACTGAATTTCAGAAAGTGCACCATCTTCAAACCATAAGTTAAGGCTTGCAGCTATAAAGCTGATAAGCTTTTGATCAATGTTATCATCCGATAAATCATCCAATTCATTCTCACCAAAATCTTCATCTTTTAACGCCTCAAGCACTTCGTCAATCCCTTTGCCAATGAGTTGATTCCCATTAAACTTAGCTTCGGGAGAGCTAATTGAAATGGTTGTTAGCTTCCAATTATCTTCCTCATCAAAAGACACCGAAAACTCATACTCATCATAATGCCATGATTCCGTTAAATAACCATCTTCCTCCCCAGAAGCATTGTAAGAATCAATTTCTTCAGGTGCTCCGATTAGGTATTTTAATTTCTCTTTGGTGCATCCAAATTGGATGTCTCCCAACCCTTTACCAATTTTTATATCTGATAGGTTAACGTTCATGTTACAAAGCTTTTTTCCAGCATCTTTTTCTCTTGTGCTGAATGTTTTCGTAGTTTTTCCAGTTTTGAATAACTTTTTGATTGGTTTCAAAAATCCCTGTGGTTTCCATTTCAGTTACACCATATTTTTCCATCACCTCGTGTAACTCATAAAACAGCACCGCGGTTACTCCTTTAGCTTGGTACTTTGGTAATATACCAGTCAACATGAGGTCAATAACCTTAGGGTGTTTTAATGCTTTATTAATGTGATACCATCCGAAAGGAAATAAACTACCTTTTGCTTTTTGTAATCCTTTAGAAAGAGAAGGTAAGCCCACAATAAAGGCAATTAATTTATCTTCTGAATCGAATACAAGTTTGACAAACTCTGGATTTAATAATAATAAATATCGTTTGATGTAATAACGAATCATTTCTTCATCTAAATGAACAACACTGAATAGGTCTTTGAATGATTCATTTAAAATTTCGAATAATTGAACAGCATAAGCTTGTAATTCTGATGTTTTAGTAAAGCTTTTAACTGTTAAACCACTTCTTTTCTTCACTATCTCAGCACCCCTTTTTGCCTTTTCTGGCATTCCTTCTAAAAACAAACGGAACTCTACCCAATCAATTTCTTTTTCATAACCTAATTTAACCAAATGGTCTTTGTAGTAGGCATGGTGATATTCAGAAGCGGCTGATGGCAAATGATCAAATCCTTCAACCAGCATTCCTTGATGGTCTAAGTTGGTAAATCCAAGAGGACCCTGAACCTCATTCATACCTTGCTCTTTCAGCCAGTTTTCTGCCGTGGCAAATAAGGCTTCAGAAACTTCACTATCGTCAATAAATTCACTCCTACTAAAACGGCCTACTTTAGTATTGGTTTTTTCATTGTACATTTCATTAATGATTCCGCCAATTCTTCCTACGCATTCTCCATCTTTATAAGCTACCCAAAACTTAGCGTTACAAAATCTAAAAGCGGGATTAAACTCAGCCTGTAGTGCTTTTGCTTCATCTTTTTTGATAGAAGGAACCCAGTAATCGTTTCCTTTGTAAATATCAAACTGAACGTTTACAAAGTCTTTGAACCCTTTTGAATCTTTTACTTCTTTAATTTCAATAGCCATTTTTAGAAATTATTCTTTTACCTTTTTGAGGTGATTATCAATCACTAAAAAGTCAATTAGTTTTTCAAACTTTTTTAATTCGTCTGGGCCACCAACTCTATCTAATATTTTTTTCTTTTTACCTTTGTGCACTACATATAGGTAGGTAGAAGGGATATCAGTTATTTTTGAATCGTATTTGTCTTTTAACTCAAATAAATGGATAGCATCTATTTGATTTTGAATTTCCAACAATTGTTTTTGAGTTAGTTTTTTGGTGTGTTTACCTTCTTTTTCAGCAAAAGTAAATCCTTCGTAAGCCACATTTCCAGTATTAAAAATGGTTATTTTATAACTTGGACATTTACCAAAGCACGGAGTCCTTTCCATTGTTAAGAAAATAGTTTCTTTAACAGGAATTGGATAGTCTTGAACAGCCGGTTCGTTAGTGGTTAAAGAGGTGAGTAGTAAAAATGAAATGATTGCTTTCATCGTTGAAATTATCTTTTTTTACGTTGCTGTTGCATCGCTTGTGCGTCTTTCATTCGTTTTTCAAGCTTGGATGCAAATCCTGATTTCTTTTTCTTTTTCGTTTTATTTGCTTGGATTTTTGCACGAAGTTTATCTTCATCTACAATCCATTTTCTAATGGCGAACTGCTGGAAGATAGTAATAACGTTAGCAATTAAATAATAGAAACTTAATCCTGCTGCATAACTGTTAAAAAAGAACAGCATCATAATTGGCATTAAGTAAGTCATTATTTTCATCTGACTTGCCATCGCTCCACCTGCATCACCTCCCATTCCAGCGGTCATTTGACTGTTAACCTTAGTGTAAAAAATCATAGAAACCGCCATCATTAGTGTGAATAAACTAATATGGTCACCATACATTGGGATGTTAAACCCTAAATCATAAATGGAATCGTAAGTAGACAAATCTTCTGCCCATAAAAAGCTCTTTTGACGTAAATCAAAAGTGGCTGGAAAAAATCGGAATAATGCAAACAGTATAGGCATTTGTATTAGCATCGGAATACAGCCAGCAAGAGGGTTCACTCCAGTTTGCCTGTATAAAGCCATGGTCGCTTGTTGCTTTTTCATTTTATCATTACCATATTTCTCTGTTAACTCAGCAATTTCTGGCTTTAGCACTCTCATTTTTGCACTACTTACATAAGTTTTCCATGTAATAGGGAAGAGGATCATTTTAATGATAAACGTTAACAAGATGATGGTTAGTCCAATATTCATTCCCGTATTATTAAGGAATGTGAAGACATTTCGAATAACATATTTATTGACTTGTTTGATAACAGGCCATCCAAAATCGATTGAATTTTCTATTCCAACCCCTACATCTTTAAGTACTTCGAATTTGTTAGGCCCAAAATAATATTGCATGGCAAAAGACTCATTGTTTCCTCCTTCGAACGGAATAGCAATGTTAGCCGTCATACCTTGGACATAATCAGCCGATTGACCTTCTGGAATATCTATAGTTTCTATATCAGAATCAGAACCAAAAGGTTTTTCTGTAGCAATTAATGCAGAACTGAAATACTGTTGTTTAAACAACACCCAGTCTACATCATCGTCCATGTTTTCTTTTTCATAAGATGCCGGACTAATATAATCCCACTCTTCATTAGTGGTATACTGATAATAGATAGTACTGATGTTTTTTTGATTAACAATTGTTTTTTCTTGATTGGGCGTAAACATATTCCAGTTCAGATAGTACGGAAATCCTTGAGAAATAACATCATTAAATCCAACAGAATTAACCTCAAGATCAACAGTGTATGAGTTCCCTGAAAGTGTGTATTTATATTCTAAATACTTGTCTTTAGAACCATGGTATAATTTCATTGAAAAGCTTTTGGAGTTTTCTCCTTCAACTTTAAAAGATTGATCATCTGTGTCGAAGAACAAATTTTCAGTACTAATTACTTTTGTTCCGCCTAAGCCGTCATTGGTTGTAAGCTCTATGTTAAAACGTGATGAATCTTCATGGAATAGGTGTAAGGGAAGTGAATCATAAGTGTGAAATTCTTTTAATTCTACAGTAGCAACTCTTCCACCTTTATTCGATAGTGTAACTTTTATTTTTTCATTTTCAATGACATATGCTTCTTTTTCGCCAGTTGCTAAATTGGCAAAGCCTCCATATTTAACCAAGGCTTCTATATTTTTAATAGAATCCATGTCAAGTGCAACCGCACTGTCAGCTACACCAGGAATAACAGCCATTGAACTATCAACAATTGTTGAATCGTTAGGAGTAGTTTTCTTTTCTTTTTCTACTTGTTCGAGCTTCGCTTTTGCAAGCTTTTCTTTTTCCTGTTGTGCTTTAATTTCTTCTTCAGATGGGCTTGTCAACACATATGATACAAGTAATATAGCCCCAATTAAGACTAAACCAATTATAGAGTTTTTATCAAATCCTTTTGCGCTCATCTTTTACTTTTAGCTATATTTTTATTGATTGTTTGATGTTAATGTTGATTCATTTTTTACAGCAACACTTGCTTCTATAAAGCCAACAAAAAGAGGGTGGGGGTTAATTACAGTGCTTTTATATTCTGGGTGAAATTGAACACCAACAAACCATGGGTGGTGTTTAACTTCTACTATTTCTACTAAATTATTATCAGGGTTTATTCCGGTAGCCTTCATTCCAACATTTTCAAAATCTTCCTTATATTTATTGTTGAATTCGTATCTGTGTCTATGCCTTTCAGTTATGTTATTTTCTTTGTAAGCTTCATAAGCAATTGATCCCTGAGAGACCTTACATGGATAAGCGCCTAAACGCATGGTACCACCTTTTTCAGTAATGGAGCGTTGTTCTTCCATTAAATAAATGACAGGAGCACTTGTGTTTTCTTCCATTTCAGTAGAATGAGCATTAGAATGACCTAAAACATTTCTTGCAAACTCAATTACTGCACATTGCATTCCCAAACAAATTCCCAAGAATGGAGTATTGCTTTCTCTTGCATATTTAATGGTAGAGATTTTTCCTTCAATTCCTCTTTCTCCAAACCCTGGTGCGACTAAAATACCATCTAAACTTGATAATTGTTCTTTTGCATTATCATCATTTATTGATTCTGAGTGAATCCATTTGATGTCAACTTCAGTTTCATTGTTCGCTCCAGCATGAATAAGTGCTTCGGCTATTGATTTATAAGAATCTTTTAACTCAATGTATTTTCCAACTAAGCCTATCGAAATTTTATGCTTAGGTTTTTTAATTTTATTCAAAACCTCATTCCATGCAGTTAATGTAGGTTCATCCTTATATGGTAAAGAAAGCTTATCAAGAACAACTTTGTCTAATTCCTCTTCTCTCATCAAATTAGGAACATCATAAATGGTTTCAGCATCTATTGCCTGAATTACTGCTTTAGGTTCAATATTACAAAAAAGTGCTACTTTTTCTTTTACACCTTCAGTCAGTTTATACTCTGTTCTTAAGGCTAAGATGTCCGGTTGAACTCCAGATTCTAATAAGGCTTTAACAGAGTGTTGCGTAGGTTTTGTTTTTAATTCTCCAGAAGTGGCTAAGTAAGGAACTAAGGTTAAATGTAGTACAATACAATCGAAATTTGGCTCCCATTTTAGCTGCCTAACCGCTTCAACATAAGGTAATGATTCAATATCACCCACAGTACCACCTATCTCAGTGATAACGATATCATAGTTACCAGTGTTCCCTAATAATTTAATTCTTCTTTTTATTTCATCCGTAATGTGAGGAATAACTTGTACAGTTTTCCCTAAATAAGCCCCTTCACGTTCTTGGTTAATTACATGTTGATATATTCTACCAGTAGTAACATTGTTTGCTTGAGAAGTAGAAACGTTTAAAAAACGTTCATAATGGCCTAAATCAAGATCCGTTTCGGCTCCATCATCTGTTACAAAACACTCCCCGTGTTCATACGGGTTTAAAGTTCCTGGATCAACATTAATGTAAGGATCAAGTTTTTGAATGGTAACTGAGTATCCTCTTGCTTGTAAAAGCTTAGCCAACGATGCAGCTATTATTCCTTTTCCTAACGAAGAAGTAACTCCTCCTGTAACAAAAATATACTTAGTTGATGATGGCATTTAACTCGTTTTCAAAATACCGAGCAAAGGTATAAATATTCCTAGTTTAAAAAATGATTAATCAGATAATATTTTACAAATAAAAGATATAAAAAAAAGCAGCCCAGTTGGACTGCTTTTTATGTATAAATTATAAGTATTTTTTTATTGGGGATCCATAACGGTAACTGACCTCTGATCTAAGGTGATTATTTCATTGCCAAAAACACCACTTATTAATACAAAATAAGTGCCCGCTGGAACTTTAGTTCCATTTTTGTTTGTCCCATCCCATTCAAATTCAGGGTATTCTTCGTTTTCGAATATCAAAATTCCCCATCTACTATAGATTTGAACTTTAACATTATCATGACAAGGATTAGATACACCTGAAATTTTATAAACATCATTAAATCCATCTCCATTGGGTGTAATTACATCCGGAATTATACCTAAGCTATCAAAAGGTGGAGTTACGGTATACTCAAAATCAATTGTGTCCTGTATACCTGTAGGGCAATCGACAGAAGAAAGTACCGCTTTCAAAGAATAAGTATTCCCAATGTGTTCACAATCAGGAGTCCAACATACTCGTGTAGCTAAAATGCTTTGACTTTGTGCACCATTAGCAACACCGGTGGAAAAACTGCTGAATGGATAACCAGTAGAATACACATCATTATCATAGATGTAAGAGCTCGATAAATCAGGGATCTCGGCTCCTAAATCAAATATATCTGAAGTGATTTCAATATTTAATAAATCAACTAAACTTGTATCGTGGAAAACGACATTAGTGCAATGTTCAACACCGAAAGCAATTGGCTTGTTCCCTGGGTTTTTGAAATCATAAACAGGGGGGACAACTTCAATAAAGAAATTTAATGTATCACCAGACTCACCATCACAACCTAATGATTTTGCCGAAAGCTGAAAAGGGTATATTTCACCAATTTGTGAGCAAGGTGGGGTATAGCAAAAACGAAGACCGATAGATCCTACATTTAAATCTGCACCTACTGCTGGATCAAAAGTATTGGGAGGAATGGTAACACTATCACCAAATGATGTACCATTCCAATTATAAAAGTAAGTTAAGTCGCCATTTATGTCAGGAACCATTGTTGGTACATAAGCACCAGAATCAAACATTGTAGAAGTCATTTCCATATACAGCGTATCTCCATTTGGATCTTGATAGACTAAATCTTTACAAAATAATTTATTGTATGGGATTGGTATTGTCATCCCATCGGTAAGATTATTATCTGCATTAAATAAAGGGTTTCCAGATTGACAGCCAGGTATAGCTTGAAATTGAGCATCTCTACGAACTTCCCCAATTTTTACACCATTTCTATATTCTTCAACCAATACTCCAAACACATATTGACCTGCCAATGATGGGTTAGCAGTCATTACGCCAGTAGATTGATCAATTGTCATTGCAGGAGTTCCATTCAGGATATTTGCTAAACTATAACCACCACCAACATTCCATAGAACATCATTATATGGGAATGTAGGAGCAGCATTCATTGCTCCATCATCCAAAGGAGTAACTAAAGAATAAACCAATGAATCATTGTCAGCATCAGTTACATTAAACTGAAATGTTTTTGTACTATTTACACAGAAAAAAGCACTCAAAGGATAAGAGCCCATATCAGGAGTAGAGTTGTTTAATGTATTCGTATTGGCAGGATCAGGTATTTCACAATAAAAAGTCATTCCATCACTACTTGGATTAGCCAAGTTAGTAACACCATTATTTCTACAGCATATTTGATATTCTAAGAAATATCCATTTCCTGCTACATTATCAGGGATAGTAACATTTTGAGTAAAGAGACCTTCATCAACACATATTCCAAATACTGGGAAACACGGATCAGAAAAAGGTATGTTTGCATTTATTACTGGGTTTGTTAGATTCCATGTTGTTACCGTGTTATAGGTCACTAAATCATGTAAATCAACACTAACGCTTGTAGGCATACCGGCTGAACCACTTTGACAAGAACGAAAGACTCTTACTTGAACTTGGAAATCATTTTGGGTTGGGCCTACCCATTTCACGGTTATTTCACCACCAACAATATGCGAAGCATATGAAAACGGAGTCATCGAAAAGATAGCAATGAGTATAAATAGAATTTTTTTCATCTTATAATTTTAATGGTTTAAATTTTATTACAAGATGTAAAAATATAATAAAAGGTTGCATTACCTATGTTTACTAATAAAATAAATGCCTATTAACGTTATAATTACACTAATTAATTGAATTATGTTAATTTTTTCTCCATCCATGAACCCCCAAGATATCGCTACTATTGGGATTAAATAGGTAACACTTGTAGCAAACAAGGTGGAGGTTTTTTTTATGAGCATATTAAATAAAATAATAGCC
>JAJCYO010000148.1 GCA_029262875.1 Flavobacteriales bacterium | reverse complement strand
AATTCTGCGAGGAGGAAGTGGCGTTTTTCTTTTAGAAGATGCCGCTTATTACTCTGATGTTTATTTACGGGCCATTCCTTACAAGTACTATACACATTGGAAAGAACACCCAATAATGGAGTACGATTTCAGAAAGGGTTTATTTGGTTATAATATTAAAGTAGAACATAGGTTGGTTGAAAGTAAACCAAACAATGAATAAGTATTTCAAATATTTCTTTTTCATTGTCATTCCTTTTTTGAGCTTCATTATATTAATTGCTCAATTTACTGTACCCAATCCTTCTTTTAAGACCAACGAAGCCCTTCTCTCCTTTGCAGAAACAAAACAAGAAAAAAAAGGAGCTTGTAAATCATACCTCAAATTATTAGCAGAAGATTCGACCAATAGCAAATACCAGTACCTATTAGGAAGGGAATGGTGTAAGATTGACGAAAAAGAACTTGATCTTTTTAAATTCAGCCTAAGAAAAAAAGGAGTATCTCCAATCGAAATGTATGACCGCTTTAGTAAAAGTAGTGACCAAGAAGTCAAAAATTCTGGACATTTTGGAAAGGCTTGTATACTCTACTTTGATGAAAATCATTACATGGCAGAAAAACATTTGGATTCAATAAGCAACAAAAATCATATTGGATACAACTTATTAAAAGGATTAATTTCAGAAAAAAGAGAAAAGTATCAGAAAGCATTTTCTCATTACTTAAAAGAGAGCAAAAATAAAGAACTTAGTATTGAATCTAATCTGAAATTATACCATTACTTATACTCTTGGGAAGAATACGATAAAGCCAAGTTATTCTTAAAATTACCAAACTTTAGAGCTAAAATAGCTTCCAATAAAGAACGTGACCTCTATTATAAAACTGGCAATGCGCTAAAATATCTATCTGTTCTACATCAACACATTTTTAGAAAAATTGACCTAATGGGTTTCATCGCTGCTTTTATCGTAATGATTGTGTGGATGTTGTATTTATTAAAGCTTTCACTTCTATCAAACACTAAAAAAAGCATGCTTTTTCTCGCTACTTTTATTTCTCTTTTTCTCATTTATCCTACCCTTGTTCTTTACGATTTTATGGATATTGAATGGAATTTTAACATCTCTCAAAATAGTATAAATGATCTCATTTACTGCATTTTTGGTATCGGTTTCATTGAAGAGTTTTGCAAGCTGATTCCATTGCTCATTTTGATTCTTTTTCGTCCTTCATCCATTAAAACCCCTATGGATATTATACTAATAGCCTGTTTATCTGCTGTAGGGTATTCATTTGTAGAAAACCTTATCTACTTTACAAGTGACAGGTTAGACATTATATCTAGTAGAGCAATGATAAGTGTAGTTGGACACGTAGCTGACACATCAATTGCTGCATATGGAATCGTGATTTTGAGGTTCAAAGAAAGGTCTATTCAAAACATCATTAAATCAATAGCTTATTTCTTTGTTGCAATGTTTATGCATGGGGTATTCGATTTTTGGCTAATTAACAATGATGCCAGCTATTTCCATTACTTATCCTACTTTGTATTGTTTATTGAAATTTTTATTTGGGTTAAGATTCTCAATTATTGCCTTAATAATTCTAATGCGTATAAGAACAAAAGGAAAATAAATATAAATCGTTTCAATTTTATCCTCTTAACGCTCTTATCTTCTATTGTCTGTATCGAGTTTCTATCGTTTGCTTTTCGTCATGGAACTGAGGATTCTTTCCCTGTTTTGAAAGATTCAGTTATACAGGGGTTATTCTTAATCCCTTACCTTTCTTATAGGTTAAGTAGAATTGACATAGCTCCTCCAGGAAAAAAAGACATCGAGATAGTTAGTAAAAACACAGCCTATCATCTCAATGAAATCTTAAACCAAACTGCAGAAATCACTGCATTTAGAAAGTACGGTGTAATAACAGAAATCCTTCCTTCTACTGGAGTAATAATGGAAAGGTTAAACATATCTGGTGACAATAACTGGTTTGAATTTATACCTAACAAAGAGCTATCTCTAAATGGAAAAATAATACATGCTTTATTAATTAAATCTAAAAAAGGAAGCATTAATCTTAACTCAAAAGATGTCATTATTCATTTGAGGGTCCAATTTAAAGGAGAAGAGTCATATAAATTGGAGCACTTACCCTTTATAGACTGGGGTGTTTTAAATGTAAAAAAATAACAGGAAAATATCAATATCGTTTGATTTATCATTTTACCTAAAACATATTTAGATTATTGGTATTATTGTTGAGTGAATCAAGAGCATGAAAAAAACATCGTTCATCTTATTTATTATTTTACTTCCTGTTTTAGGGAGTTCGCAAAATTTTGGTGCCGGTGTTTCTGCATTGTATAATATTCAATCAGAAAGTTTTGGTGCTGGAGCACGTGTTAGTATTTTCCCCAATAGAACCATTAGTTATGTGCCTCAATTTTCTTACTACTTTGTAGGACCTGTATCTGAGTATACTATTGGATTAAGTATAGAATACAAATTTTTAAAGCTCAATACATTTACCTTCTATGTATTGGGACATGGTGGTTACAACAATTGGCAAAATGCTACTTCATCTGGGTTAGATGGCGCCACTCCGACTAATTGGAATGCTGAAGCTGGAATTGGTGTGACAACCAATAAGTGCCTACGGCCGTTTTTAGAATATCGATATAACATAAAGTTTCAGGAAACCCATTTACAGTTAGGATTATTGTATATC